>CASEHG010000312.1 GCA_949287565.1 uncultured Brachyspira sp. | reverse complement strand
TTCCAATTTATAGATAAATTATTAATACCATTAGTATCAATATTAATATTGACATTTTCCAAATCGCCTAAGCGTATAGATACAGATGAAATATTATTATCATTAGCATATCTTGTACTTAAATAACTTGATAATAAATCAGTATAAACATCTAAAGTATATCTGTTTTTATATATCATATTCATATATGCAGATATATTATTGGCTACTGTAACATATTTTCCTAAAGAATCTGAAATATTATTTATAAAATCATTAGCATAACCTTTCTTTACTATTATATCATATTGTCTGTCATAAATTATTTCAGATCTGTAATGCATACCATTAACTAAAGTAACTATAAATATTACTGTAGCTATGGATATTGGCAGAAAATTATATGCTATAGGAAGATTATATTCTTTTTTCCCTGTCTTTTTATACAATGGTTTTACTAATATATTAAAACTTGTAGAAGCAATAGACATAGCCACACTAATTAAAAATACAACCATTATCAAACGTATATTAAGCATCTCAAATATAGAGATTTTACCAAGATATATGTGAAGACTATATGAAAAAATGGCTACAAGTACTACCGCTAATCCTGCCTTTATAACATAAATTTTTCCTATAGCAATAAATTTTCCTCTTTCTAATTTCAAACAATCAAAGTATATACTTATACAAAAAACAGCAATCAATATAAATATAAATATATATAAATAACTTATTATAGAACTTGATAATTGATAAACTGTTTTCAATAAGATAGAAAAAATAGCTACTGAAACAACACCTGCAAAAATAAATAAAGCAGGCAAATAAAATTTTAATCTTCTTTTCAGTGTATTTTCATCCATTTTAAATATCATACTTTGCAACCTACAATTTTATATACTATTAGAATATAGTCGGTAAATATTATTATTTATTTAGCAACAATAAATTAATTTGATACAGTTTTCGCTTTAGAAACGGCTTCTTCTATAGAACCAACAAATCTAAATGCCTGATCCGGCAAATCATCATAATCGCCATTACAAATACCTTTAAAACTTCTTATAGTATCTTCTAATTTTACATATCTACCCTGCAATCCTGTAAACTGCTCCCCTACAAAGAAAGGCTGACTTAAGAACTGCTCTATCTTTCTAGCTCTAGATACTATTAATTTATCATCTTCTGATAATTCATCTGCTCCAAGTATAGCAATAATATCCTGTAAATCTCTATATCTTTGTAATATATGCTGAACTTTTCTTGCAACATCATAGTGTTCCTGTCCCAATATATTAGGATCCAATATTCTGCTTGTTGAAGCTAAAGGATCTACTGCAGGATAAATACCTTTTTCACTAACCTCTCTTGATAATACAGTAGTAGCATCAAGGTGAGTAAACGCTGTAGCAGGTGCTGGGTCTGTAAGGTCATCTGCTGGTACATAAACTGCCTGTATAGATGTAATAGATCCATTTTTAGTAGATGTTATCCTTTCCTGTAAAGCTCCCATTTCAGTTGCCAAAGTAGGCTGATAACCAACAGCTGAAGGCATACGTCCAAGTAATGCTGATACCTCACTTCCTGCTTGAGTGAATCTGAATATATTATCTATAAATAATAATACATCTAAACCTGCAGAATCTCTAAAATATTCAGCCATAGTCAAAGCTGATAAAGCTACTCTTAATCTTGCTCCAGGCGGTTCATTCATCTGACCATAAACAAGACAAGTCTTATTAATAACTCCAGACTCTTTCATCTCTGACCATAAATCATTACCTTCTCTAGTTCTCTCACCTACACCCGCGAATACAGAATAACCGCCATGCTCGCTTGCTATATTGTGTATAAGCTCCATTATGAGAACTGTTTTACCTACTCCTGCTCCTCCGAAAAGTCCTGTTTTACCGCCTTTAATATAAGGAGCCAACAAGTCTATAACTTTAATACCGGTTTCAAATATTTCAAGTTTAGGCTCTAATGTTTCGAATTTAGGAGGGGATGCATGTATTGATCTGTATTCCTTAGCTGCTATAGGCTCACCCTTATCTACAGTCTGACCTAATACATTAAATATTCTGCCTATAGTTTCTGTTCCAACCGGTACCATTATATGATTGCCGGTATCAAATATATCATCTCCTCTTGATATACCATCTGTAGATTCTAAAGCTATAGCTCTTACTCTGCCGCCGCCTAAATGCTGCTGTACCTCACAAATAATATGTCTTTGAACACCCTCTATTTCTTTATCTATATAAAGTGCATTCAATATAGCTGGAAGATGTCCCTCTTCAAACTCAGCATCTAAGGTAGAACCTACAACCTGAATAACTTTTCCTCTTTTTCCTTCTACCATAAAACATTCCTTAAATTTTTTTATATATTTTATTATCTATTGAAAACTTATTCAAGTACTTTAACCATTTCTTTGTGAATTTTTTTATTGCTTGCTATATACTGTTCTTTAGAGAAAATATCATATTCTTCCATATTTATTCCAGTTACCATACCTCCAGCCTGCTTTAATATAATACTGCTGGCACATATATCCCAAGGAGAAAGTCCGTACTCAAAAAATCCATCGGCTGCACCTTCAGCAACCATACATATATCAAGTGCCGCTGAACCATCTCTTCTTAAAGCTAAAGTACTTTTTACCATATTAGCAAAGTCAACCATTCTATCATGAAGAAAATCATCATCTACACTAGCATTATAATAAAATCCTGTTATTATAAGTGATTCTATAAGTTTATTGCTGCTGCTTACTTTTATAACTTTATTATTTTTATAAGCTTTTGACTTTATATGAGCTTTATAGACAGTATCTGTTAAAGGAGCATATACAACCCCTAGTATAGGTATACCCTTATAAGCAAGCCCTATAGATATGCAGTAAAAAGGATAACCATGTATAAAATTACTAGTACCGTCTATAGGATCAACTATCCAAGTAAATTTTTTACTAGTATTATCTTTAGATTCCTCTCCATAAAATCCGAATTTAGGATAGCATTTTAATAAATATTCTTTTATCTTCTTCTCATTTTTTAAATCAACTTCTGTAAATAAATCAGTTTTGCCTTTTTTTGATACTTTTTTAGGACATCCGAAATATTTCAAAGAATATTTACCCGCCTTAATTGCTATACGCTCAGCATCTTTTAAACATTTATTTAACTTAGATTTTGATAAATCCTTTATTTCATTCAAAATAGCATCATTTTCAGAAAAATTTGATTTTTTCTTTTTTTTTGAAAAAGTTTTAACAAATATATTTACAATATCATCTATCATACCCACCTCCTAAAATAATTAAATCTATTTTTTAGCTTCTGGTTCTCTAAAAAGCAAAAGAGAAGGATTATCTTTTATTTTTTCACTAAATACCTTTAAATTAGCAACTATTTCATTAAAATTAGTGTGTACCTGAGGATCTTTCATTATAGCTCCTATTGTACCATTTCCTTGCTCTACATCATTTATAACATAAGATAAATCTCTAGCAATATTATTTATATATCCCAAAGTTGCACTTGCATTTGATATTGAACTATTAATGTTAGCTTCATTACTAACTATAACACCAGATATCAAATTAATAGTTTGAGAAAGGTTACTTACAACCGCTGATAATTCTTTGAAATTTAAATCTTTGCCTATATCACCTATAGAACCCAATGTTGTTTCTATACTAAACGGTTCAACACCTTTTACTATTGTATTAGGCGCCATACTTGTCATACCGGTAGTATTTATAGCAGGCGGAGATACCATTATATATTTTTCTCCAAGTCCTAATCCTACAGTTTGTATAGAGAATTTAGTACCTACTGGAATTATAACATTTCTATCAGTAATAAATAAAGTTACTCTAATAGTACCATCAGGATTTATAGCTATTTTTTCAATAAATCCTATTTGAATTCCGCCGCCTCTATATGAAACTTTACCATTTTCCTGTAAGTCCCCTATAAATACATAATCTACATATATTCTGTATCCATCACCTTTGAGTTTTATCTTACCCAATAATATTATAGCTCCTACAAATATAACAAATGTAGCAATAAAAAATATACCTAATTTAACTTTATTTTTCATGATTTTTCCTTATCCTAAAATTATATTTTTTTTATATATGAAAATAATTTAATCTTTTGGTCTAATACTCTCTATATCTTCACCTTTTTTAGCTATACTGCTCATAAAGAAGAATTTCAAATGAGGATTTTCTGTTTCTGCCAAATGGTCAGGATCTCCCCCCTCAATAATCTGACCTTTATAGATCATAACAACTCTGTCGGACATTCTAAATACGCTAGTCATATCATGAGTAATAACTATACTAGTAACATTAAGAATAGACTGCATTTTTACTATTAAATCATCTATAACCCTAGACATAACCGGGTCTAAACCTGTTGTAGGTTCATCATAAAGTAGTATTTCTGGGTCCATTGCTATAGCTCTAGCTAGTCCAACACGTTTTTTCATACCGCCGGAAAGCTCTGAAGGCATTTTATGTTCTATATTAGGCATGCCAACCATTTCAAGAACTTCTGCCACTTTTTCTTTTATTCTCTCTTCAGGTATATCCTTCTTTATTCTTCTAAGTCCGAAACTTACATTCTCGTATACATTTAATGAGTCGAATAAAGCTGCTCCTTGAAACACCATAGCAAATTTTTTTCTCACTTCTGTAAGTTCATTATCAGAAATTTTATTAATATCATGACCATCTACTATTATAGTACCGCTATCAGGCTGAAGCAATCCCATCAAATGTTTTATGAGTACGCTTTTACCGCATCCTGAATTTCCTATAACAGATAG
>CASEHG010000311.1 GCA_949287565.1 uncultured Brachyspira sp. | reverse complement strand
TGTCATTATTTGAGAAAGTCCAGCATTGATTTTTTCCAAAAGTGCAGTATCTTCTTTTCTTAAAGCAATGGCATAATTTTCTTCTACGGCATCGCTTTCTATTAATTTTATATCATCATTATATTTAGCAAAACTTTTACAAGGTTCTTTATCGAATACAACAGCTGATATTTTCTTTTCTTTCAATGCAAGTACAGCAGCAGCACCTGTATCAAATTTTTCATTATTTACGCCTTCTTTTTCACTCATTATAGTGTCTCCTGTTGTACCTATAACAACGCCGATATTTTTTCCTACTAAATCATCGAATGTTTTTATTGAATCATCATCTTTATGAACTAGCATAACCTGACTTGATACATAATAAGGCTCTGAGAAATTAACGAATTGTTTTCTTTCTTCTGTAACAGTCATACTTGCTATTATAGCATCTAGTTTTTTAGCTTGAAGTGCAGGTAAAAGTCCATTAAACTGCATATGAGTAAACTCTACATTCAAACCTGATAATTTAGCAACTTCACTCATTATATCATAATCAAAACCGCCTATTTTTCCATCGCTGTCCAAATATCCGAATGGAGGAAAATCAACATCTATTCCAACATATATTTTTTTGTTTTCAGTGTCAGATGTTTTTGATGAATTACCACATGATATGAATATCATTGATGAGATAATCATTATTAATATTAGTATTTTTTTCATTTTATAACCTCTTTTTTTAATTAATAACTGTTAATAGTATTATCGCGTAATATACTACTTTAATATTAGATAAAAGTCAATAAATAAATATTAAAATATAGTTATCATAATATTGATATAATGATTATTTAATTATATAATAAAAAGATGAAAGTTAACATATTTACAGAAAATTTAAATACTAAGATATACGGACAAAATACTTTATTATTTGAATCATTAGAAAGTACAAATAAAAAAATGATAGAAGATTTGAATAGTGGGGTAAAATTAGAAGAGGGTACCGTATATATAGCTTTGGTGCAGACATCTGGAAAAGGCAGCTACGGTAATAAATGGGAATCTAATAATAATTTAGGATTATGGTTTAGTGTTTTGGTTTATTCACCGTATAAGAAAGAGTCTTTAAGTTTCCTACCCGGCATAGCATTAAGTAAATGTTTGAGAGAAAAATATAATGTTGATGCACATGTTAAATGGCCTAATGATGTTTTGGTGGGAAGTAAAAAAATATCAGGAACTCTTATACAAGTTACGCCTATTGAAGATATAAATGCATGCATTATAGGAACAGGAGTTAATTTATATCAAAGCAGTGAAGATTTTGATTTGAGTATAAGAAATAAAGCTACTTCACTTTATATTGAAACAGGCAAAAAAATAGAATTGAGTGATTTTTATAAGGATTTAATTCATTATTTTGAAGATGTTTATACAGGAAGTAAACAATTATCAGAATATTTCAAAGAGTATAGTAAAATGATAGGTAAAACTATAAAGGCTATAAAAGATAATGTTGAAATATATGCTGATGTAAAAGAGATAACAGAAGAAGGATATTTACAAGTTGAAGTAAATGGAAAAGATGAAACTTGGATATCCAGAGCTTCTTTAGATATAGATACAAAATATTAAAAATAAATAAACGGAAGGTAATTTATGAGAAAACCAATACCATACAAGAAACCTGTAGAAAAGAAACATATAAATAAAAAGAGTATATTACTTCTTATCGTATTTGAATTAATTATTATAGTGCTTTCAATAGTGACCACAGCCATAATATCATTATTGTTTGGAATAAATCCATATATAAGTGCCGGAATAAGTGCTGCTATACTTATAGTGTTTAGTGTGTTTGTTGCTAGGGAGTTTTTACTTAGTGTTAACAAGTGATAAATAAAGAGCAATAAAAATACCTACCATATAATAAATGGGGTTTATTATGGTAGGCTTTTTAAGAAAACATATGATAAAAAATAAAAACAATCTATAACGTATAGTATGCTATATATAGTTTTTGTCAATATAAATTTTTAAAATATTAAAAAAATAAATAATATAAATTTAAAAAATACTTATTTTTATTTTACATGTAATACAAATAAATAGCATGTTATATAATTATAGAGTTATTTCTTTCTTATTGCTTATTTTAAAGAATATAATAAGCGATATAATAGTAGTTAAAATAAGTATTGTAGAAAGAGCAGCAGCTGTTCCATAACTAGCTCTTATAACTTCCTGATAAATAGCCACAGACATAGTTCTTGATTTTGTCGTATAAAGTATAACAGATGAGCTTAATTCATTAATAACGGTTATCCAGCTTAATATAGCCCCTGATAATACGCCTGAGAGCATTAATCTTGCAGTTATATAAAAAAATGTTTTTATTTCTGAAGCTCCAAGACTTATAGAGGCCTCATCTACATTCTTGTCTATTTGATAGAGTATAGCTGAGCTTGATCTTAAAGTATAAGGAAGCCTTCTTATCACTAATGATATAATAATTATTATAGAGCTTCCCGTCAGTATTATAGGAGGTTTATTGAATGCTGTTAAAAATGTTATTCCAAGTACAGAACCCGGTATTATATATGGAAACATTGATACTATATCTATTATGCTAGTTAATATATTTTTTCTTCTGATTGTTATATATGCAGTGAGCATTCCTACGATTATTATTATTGCTATTGTGATTATTCCGTATAGATATGTATTTTTTATTGAAGAGGCTAGAGAACGGAATATTGTTTCATAGCTTTCAAGAGAAAAATTACTAGTAAAAACTGATCTGTTTGTCTTTAAAAATGAAGTATATATAACTGTGAGTTGAGGAAGTATAGAAATCAACACTAAAATATATATTATACTATGAATCAATATAGATTTTATACCTTTTATATCTTTTGATTTTATAGTGTTCATAGCGTTCATAGCATAGGATCTTTTATTTACAATATATTTTTGAGAAATAAACATTATAGTTGTAATTATTACCATTATAACGGACATTGAAGCAGAAAAGTTTGCATTGCTTCCTACTTCGCTTATGAACTCTGAATATATCATAGTAGGCATAGTTCTATATCCTTCACCTATAAGCATAGGAGTACCGAAATCGGCCAATGCATTCATAAATACAATGAGTCCTGCTGAAACTATAGTGGGCTTTATTAATGGTATAGTTACAGTCATATTTCTCATAAAACTAGAAGCGCCTAGATTTTCAGAAGCCTCTAAAAATATATTATCGATTTTACCTAAAGCCCCGTAAACATACATAAATATAAATGGATATAGCTTCAAAGAAAAAACTAAAAGTATACCATCAAAACCATATATAGTTGGTATATTAATACCTATATATGAAAAAAATCTGGTAATAACTCCGTTTCTTCCAAGAAGCAGTATCCATGAATAAGCACCTATGAATGCAGGAGACATCATAGATATAATTATTAAAATTTCTATGATTCTTTTTCCTTTAAGATTATACATTTTCATGCAATATGCTAAAGGTGTTCCTATTAAGACAGCAAGTATAGTTACAGAAGTAGTTACTACAAAACTATTTATTAAAGTGCTGTAATAATATTTTTTGGTGAAGAATCTTATAAAATTATTTAATGTCCAAGCATCTGTTTTTATATCTTTAAAACTACTTAAAAATAATGAGAACAATGGATAAACTAAAAATAAAGCAAAAACAAATGTCATTATTATAGTAACATATGTCCAAAAGTCCATTTTTTTTAATATAGTTATTATTTTATCTTTCATAATTATTTTCTCTTTTCAATGCTGATAATATATTTTTATCAGTATGACTTTAGTAAGAAAATATATAAATATTTTTTAAATGCCTGCTGTAACTATATTTTTAAATTTTTCAAGCCAAGCTTCTTTATTTTTATCAACCATTTCTTCATCTTCTTTTATATCATTGATATTTTCAAGAGGCATAAGTATTTGAGAACCATCTAAATTTTTTATTATTGCTCTTGTGAATAATTCATCATTGATAATTTTTTGTGCATCATAGCTTGTTACAAAATCTACAAACTTTTTAGCATTTTCTAAGTTTTTAGCATTTTTTATTATAGCCATAGAATGTGCTTTAGTTAGTACGCCTTCTTTCATATATATAACATCTATAGGAGAGCCTGTATGTATATAGTTTGCAGCGGCACTTTCAAATGTAAGTCCCACAGCATATTCATTATCAGCTACACCTTTATATACAGCAGAAGAACTGCTTAAAAGTTTGCCGTCTAAATTAGCATATAATTTTTCTACATAATCCCAGCCGTTTTCAGGGTTTCCATTACCCATAGCATAAAGCATATTAACTAATTGTTCAAAAGATGATGATGAAGTAGTAGGGTCATTAAAAGCTATTTGTCCTTTTAAAGCCGGATTAAGCAAATCAGCATATCCTTCTACTTTTATATCTTTTATTAAATTTGTATTTATTATCAATACGCTTGGGCTAAGCATAAAGCCTGTTATGTATTTTTCTTTACTTCTGTAATCTTCGTATATGTTGTCATAATTTGTTGTAACATATTCTTGGAAAAGCTCTGAATTATATTTTAATATATTTTCATTAGCAGCAAAAAATATATCGCCTAGAGGATCATTTTTTTCAGCTTCTATTCTTTTTATTATTTCAGCAGTACCGGCTATTATTATTTCTACATTTATATCAGGATTTTTTTTGTTGAACTCTTCTACAAGCCTGTCAATGAAAAATCTAGTTGCTGGCGTGTATATTACCAGACTATTAACATTTTCTTCTTTTTTGCTAGAGCATGAAAGAATTGATATCACTATCAATAAAGATACTAAAAATAATTTAATGGTATTTTTCATATTTTTATCCTCGTTTTTATTTTTATTGTTTAGATATTATAATATCTTTTAATTTTTCTAACCAAATTTCTTTATTATTTGAAGATTCTTTTGATATTTTTTCTAATTCCTCACTGTCTGTTATTGAATTTATCTCATCTATAGCTATTAAAACATTAGATTTAGGTAAATCTTTTCTAATTGCTCTTGCATTTAATTCATCATTCATTTTTTTCTGGGCATCAAAACTTGTAATATAATCTATAAATTTTTTAGCATTTTCTATGTTTTTAGCATTTTTTACTATGCAAGCCCCATTAGCTTTCATTATTACGCCTTCTTTCATATATACTATTTGTACAGGAGCACCTGAAGATACATAATCAGCTGCAGCATTTTCATAAGTTAATCCTACAGAATATTCTCCATCAGCAACTCCTTTATATACTGCAGAAGAACTATCTAAAATTTTATTATCTAAATTTGAGTATAATTTTTCTATATATCCCCAGCCATTTTCTATATTTCTTTCTCCCATAGTATAAAGCATATTTACTAAATGCTCGAATGCAGATGATGAACTAGAAGCATCATTAAAAGCTATTTTTCCTTTTAATTGTTCATTAGTTAGATCGGTATATCCTTCTATATTTATATTACCTATAAGGTTAGTATTAACTATTAATACACTCGGACTAAGCATAAATCTAGTTATAGAACCTTCAATATTTTTAAAATCATCATGTATATATTCTTCATTTGTTGATATATAATTTGTAAATAAATTGGTATTTTCTTTCATAAAATCAACATTAACTGTCATAAGAACATCGCATAATGTATTATCTTTTTCTGCTTCTATTCTTTTTATAAGTTCTCCGCTTCCAGCCATAATGATTTCTATATTATCTATTTCTGGATTTTTTTGTTTAAAATCCTCAATTAATGGATCTAATAAAGTTTTTGATGCCGGTGTATATATTATAAGTTTATTGTTTGTATTTTCTTCTTTTGAACATGAAAAAATTAACAGGGTAGATAAGATTAAAAATGAAATAATAATTTTTCTCATGATTTTATCCTTGTTTTTATTTATTTATCATATACTTGTTATAATATTTTTAAATTTTTCTAACCATATATCTTTATTGCTATTTACTAATTCATCATTATCATGTATTATCTTTATTTCTTCTGCAGGAGTTAATATACTTGATTTAGGTAAATCTTTTCTTACAGTTCTTGAGTTTAATTCATTATTCATTTTATTTTGTGTATCATAACTTGTAATATAATCTACAAATTTTTTAGCATTTTCCAAATTTTTTGCATTTTTTATTATGTATATACCATCAGCTTTCATTATAACGCCTTCTTCCATATATACTATTTTTACAGGAGAACCAGCAGCCACATAATTAGCAGCAGCATTTTCAAAAGTAAGCCCTACAGTATATTCGCTGTCAGCAACGCCTTTATACACGGCAGAAGATCCGCTAAGTAATTTACCATCCAAATTATCACATAATTTTTCTACATAACTCCAGCCATTTTCAGGATTGCCGTCACCCATAGCATAAAGCATGTTTATTAAATGTTTAAAAGAAGATGATGATAATGAAGGATCTGTATATGCTATTTTTCCTTTTAAATCCGTATTAAGTAAATCTTTATAACCTTCTATTTTTATATCTTTAGCTAAATTTGTATTAACTATAAGTACGCTTGGTATTGTTGTAAATCTAGTTATAGATCCTTCTATATTTCTGTATTCATCATATAAATTATTTTCATTTGTAGATGTGTAATTTTCAAATAAATATAATTTGTTTTTTATAAGATTGAGATTAGCACCCCAAAGTATATCTCCAAGAGGACTATTCTGTTCTGTTTCCACTCTTTTTATTAATTCGCCTGTACCTGCTGCTATTAATTCCACTTTTATGTTTTGATTTTTACTTTCAAAATCTCTTATAAGAGGCTCTACAAAATCTAAAGCATGAGGAGAATATATTACTAATTTTTCATTATTGGAATTATTGCTGCTGCAAGAAAAAATTAATATGCTTATAAAAGCGAATATAATAATCTTTTTCATTTTTTATATCCTAAATTATAAATTTTCTATAATAGTTTTAAATTTTTCAAGCCAACTTTCCTGATTTTCTTTTACAAAATTATCTATATATTCTAATTCTTCATTTGAAGTGATAGCATTGATATTTTTTATATCAACTAATATTGGAGATGATCCTAAATCTTTTCTTATTGCCCTTGCATTAAGTTCATCATTCATTTTCTTTTGGGTATCAAAGCTAGTCATATAATCCAAAAACTTTTTAGCATTTTCCATATTTTTGGCATTTTTGATTATATATATTCCTGCAGGCTCCATTATAACGCCTTCTTTCATATATACTAATTTGACAGGAGAACCTGAAGCAGCATAATTAGCAGCAGCATTTTCAAATGTAAGACCCACAGTATAT
>CASEHG010000310.1 GCA_949287565.1 uncultured Brachyspira sp. | reverse complement strand
TTTTTAAAGCGATAAACGAGCAGCTAATAACTGACAAAGGAAGTTGTCAGCTATATTTTAAAGATAAAAAATCGAGTATCTGTCAGCTTTAGCTTATAGATATTTTAAGGTGAGATTTTTTATATATAATAAAAGTTTATCTCTAGCAATAATAAAAAGGTATATATAAAATTAATTATATATACCTTTTATTTTTACATTAATTATTTTATTTTTTTATTTACTGAGGATTATCCTTTCCATGACAGTGTTTATATTTCTTACCGCTTCCGCAAGGACAAGGATCATTTCTCCCTATTTTCTGAGTCATTTTAACATTAGCCTGTGCAGTTTTTACTTTGCTTTGAATAGCTTGAGCATTGCCTCCATTCATAGCACTAGCGCTGCTTTTCTCTTCAATACCTCCGTCAAATGCACTTTCTCTTTCCATACTATCAAATGAATTAGGTATTATTCTTACTCTCATTATCAAATTTACAAGCTCATTATGTATAACATTCATAGTAGCTACGAACATTTTATAACCTTCAAGTTTGTATTCTGTAAGAGGGTTTTTTTCGGCATATCCTCTAAGTCCTATACCTTCTCTTAAACTATCCATAGCAAATAAATGATCCTTCCATCTATTATCTATTATTGAAAGGAATATATTTTTTTCTACTTCTCTAAATATTTTCTCATCTATTTCGGACGCTTTTTTTCTGTATGCTTCTAATAATAGGTTAGTAAGATTTTTTACAGCATTGTCAACGCCGCCCTCTACAGCTTTATTAGCAGCATCTTCATCTATGCCTATTAAATAACTGTTAAGCCATTTAGTTACTTCTAAAGGATCAACATGTTTTTTATTATCTGATATGTCTTCAATAGTTTCTTCGGTTACTTCAGATATAATTTCTTCTACTCTAGGAGATATATCATCAGAGTAAAGTATATAATCTCTTTCACCGTAAACAGCCATACGCTGCTGATTCATAACATCATCATACTCAAGCAAATGCTTTCTTATATCAAAGTTTCTGCTCTCAACCTTTCTCTGAGCATTTTCTATTGATTTGTTAAGCCATTTATGTCCGAGTTCTTCTTCTTCACCCATTCCCATAGCAAGCATCATTTTAGAAACTCTCTCACCGCCGAATAAACGCATTAAATCATCTTCAAGAGATAAGAAAAATACGCTAAGTCCCGGGTCTCCCTGTCTTCCGCTTCTACCTCTAAGCTGATTGTCAATACGTCTTGCCTCATGTCTTTCACTTCCTATAACATGCAAACCGCCGGCAGCAAGAACTTTTTCTTTATCTATTTTGGATTTTTCATTTATTTGTATTATTCTGTCAATCTTTTCTATCATTTCATCGGCATTGTTTTTTTGTGCCAATTCTTTAGCCTCTTCAATCTTTCCTGAAATAACGTTTCTTACAAATGCTTCTTTATAAAGGTCTATTGATTTTACTTTCTTTGTTAATTCCTCTTTTTTGTAAGGGTCTCTCTCTTTGAAAGCTTTATCTCTCATAAGTACAAGTATCTGCTCTATTTCAGCAACACCTTTAGCAACAGGGTTTCCTCCAAGTACAATATCCGTACCGCGGCCTGCCATGTTT
>CASEHG010000309.1 GCA_949287565.1 uncultured Brachyspira sp. | reverse complement strand
TTAATGGTGTTTTTGAAGATAAAGAAAATTGGATCGCCAAAAAAAACGTTAAATGGAGTACTTTTCCTTGCCCTCAATCATCAGATATAAATTGGGAAAAAAAAGCCATGATAGGCGTTTTATCATAATAATCAATTTTTAAAAAATTAAATATTACAATTTTATTATATTATTGTTATATATGTAAGTATATTGAATATTTTTTTTTATTTGTTATACTTACAAAATAAATTATATTATTCTAAGGAGAAATATATGAGTTTAAATATAGAAGATAAAGGTAAAGTAAAAGTTGTAAGCTTAGTTGGTAAATTAGATGTTAATTTATCAGTATCCATTGAAGCTGAATTAGAGCAATTAGTAGAATCAGGTTCTATTAATTTAATATTAGAATTATCAGGTATTGAATATTTAAGTTCAAGCGGTATAAGAGTATTCATTTCTATAATGAGAAAAATTAAAGATAAGAATGGAAGATTAGTATTAGCTTGTGTTCCTGATATAATCAAAAAGATATTAAAAACTGTAGAGTTAGAAGATCTATTTGAAGTATATGAAAGTGTAGATGATGCAGTAGCTTCATTTTAATATTTTAGATTGATTTTATTTGTTTTTTTTGTATAATACTTTACATATGTTTTTAGTTTTGTAATAAATTATTATATTGGAAGAGTATGAGATTAAAGTGTTATATAAAATTTAAAATATTAATTTTATTTTCTTTTATTTTGTTTGCTTGTGCTTCAAGTCAGAAAAATACTGATTATGCATTTGAAAGCAGACCTTTTTTAAGAGAATATAAAAGATATTCTTTAACATCTGGTGAAGTAAATCCGGCATTGGATGCTGTAATTGATAGGGAAGGTACTTGGATTTATTATTCAAGGGAAAATGCCGGAAATACTGATATTTTTGCTGTAGATTCATATACTCTTGAAACTTATAGATTAACTAGAAGTCCTGGAATAGATACATCTGTTTCAGTTGATGATAAATCAAAATATATAGTATTTTCTTCAACTAGAGATGATGCTTTCGGAGATATTTATTTATTTAAGCTTTATAATCTTGGAATAAGAACTTCCAAAAATAATTTAGAAAATTTAGAGCAGAGTATTATAAGACTTACTGATTATAAGGGTTATGATACTGATCCTGTTGTTTCTCATAAAGGTAATTCAATAGCTTTTATTTCAGATAGGGACGGCGGAATTAAAAAACTTTTTACTGTTAAACCTAATGGTAAAGATGTTCAGAAATTATCAGATATTGAAGCCAGTTCTCCTGCATTTTCTTTTGATGATACAAAAATAGCTTTTATTACTTCTAAAATAGGAGAAAGATATTCTCAATTAGTTTTATTGGATTTAAATGCTGATACTAATTCCCAAACAAATTTAACTATACTTACTGATACAGAAACATTTAAATTTAATCCTACATTTTATAACGATGATACTATCATTTTCTTTGAAATAGAAAAAGATTCTGATAAGGACGGTAATTTAACTTATTATGATAAAAGACGTTTAATGTCATATTCTTTGGCAACTCATCAATATTATGTTTTATCAGAAGATACTCAATTAACTACTTTTGATGTAGCATATCCATCTGCTTTGGTAGGAGCTTATGTTGTAAGTGAAGATGGTACAAGTATAGTTACAATGGGTTCTACTAAAGAGTATTTTATAAAAGATGATAATTCAGCAGCTATGTATAATAGTTTTGTGGAACTTCCATATAATAGAAAAGTTGATGTTATAGAAAGATTTGCTGAGTATTTTCCTTTTTCTGAAGATCAGAATAATGTTGCTAAAGCATATTTTAATATGATGATATCATCATATACTAATAATAATCTTAAAGAATATAATAACACTAAAAAAGTATTAATATCTGAATATTCAGATACATTCCCAGGATTTTTAACATCAAAAATAGATGATAATTTTGATACTAATAATAATTGGTTTGATATAAAATCTTATACAAATGAATATTTTCTAACTAATAATGATTTGGAAATGACAAATCTAATAGCTTGGACAGGATATATATCAGCCAATGAAAAATATAAAGCTAATAAAAATAATGAAGATACATTTGAAATTTTAAGTGAAATTCTTAATTTAAATATTAATAAAGATTTGTATTTGCTTATAGCTAAATTATATGCTCATTCAGTTGAAGATAATGGATATATATACCCTGATGATGATGATATTTATAATAATCCTTATAAGAGAAAAGATTTATTATTTTCAGATAGATTGGAGATTGCAAAAGATTTCATAAAAGATTCAAAAATTTCTTATGATACTATAATAGATAATGCTCACCCTTATGCACCTTTGGCTGTAGCTACAAGACTTATATATTTAGAGGGACTTATTCTTTCAAGAAATTATGATGATGCTACTAATTTGTTTAAGCCTTATGTTGAATCTAAAAATGATATAATGCTTGCCTTAGGATATTATGCTAATGCTAAGGTACTTATGGCACAAAAAGATGACGGTGCTTATGCTTTGTTTAAACAAGCATTAAGTTCAGGCGGAAAGAATTTTGATTCTACTTATGAAGCTCAGTATTGTAAAGACACATTAGCTAGTTATTATAAATCTTTAGCAGATAAAGCTTATAATGAAGGTAAATATGCAGCTGCTTATGATAATTACAATGAAACTTTAAAATATAACCCTAATGATACTTCAGCTTCATCAAGAGTTATAGAGAGCGGACTTAGAGCTTATAGTACAATAGAATCTCTTGAAGAAACTATATTTGAAAGAGAGAGAAATATTTTATCAACTAGATATTCTTCTCATGAAGCACATGCTGAACTTGCAAATGCTTATTATTATTTGGCTAATAGATATTATGGTATAGCTGTGTCAAAACAGTATAGTCCTGAACGTTATGTTGTAAGTGAGAAAAAAAGAGAAGACGGATTTTATTTGTATTTAAATAAGGCTTTTGATACTATAGTTGAAAAAGCTGCTTCATATATAAATTTTGCAATATTTTTATATCCTGATGAAGAAAATTATTATATAAAAAAAGCTGAGATGTTAACATTTGCTCAAGCTTTAAGAATGCAGGTGCTTCAAGATGAAAAAATATCTAAAAGTGTAATAGAGTTAGTACCAGCTTATAAAGATAATGCAATTACTAATGGTCAATATATGGGTTATAATATGCTGGCATTCCAAACACAAAATTTGGATTCAGAAATTATAGATTCATTAATAATGGCTAAAAGTAAAGTAAGAACTAAACCTAATGTTGTATCTATAATGCTTGCTAATTCTTATTTGATAAATGGAAGATATTCAGATGCAGTTATTGAATATAAAGAAGCTGAAAGTTTACTCAATCAAATAGGAACTGATAAGAGCAAGGCTTGGTATCATTTCTTTTATGGTTATTCTTTATGGATGAATAATGATATAAAAGGAGCTTATAGTGAATATGAGAAAGCTCGTACTTTATTTGAAAAATTAGGTGATAAAGAAACCGTATATAAAATAGTTGGATATACTTCAGTTGCTGCTGTAGAACAAGAAGATTATGAAAAGGCTATAGAATCTTTACTAGAAAGGGATAAACTTACTAAAGATGATGTTAATAAAAATGAACTTAATCAGCTTTTACTTGCTGCATGTTATTTAAAATTAGAAGATTATAATAATGCTTTGGCATATTGCGATAGTGTAAAGGCTCAGATAGATAGTTTAGATTCTTCAGTTTATACTCCGAATTATGTTAGTATAACTTTGTATGGTGCTAATATTAATGTGGTAAATTTGGGACTTGCTTCATTTGGAGGATATATACCTGGAGAGCCTTTGAATGTAGATAAACAGCAGATGTTGTATTCTATATATCAGGAATTGTATGAGAAAATGGGAAGATATTCAGAAGCTAGAGAGGCTTTATCTTCATACCGTAATTATATTATTCAGGATAAACCTAAAAAATCCATTCAGCCTTTAATGCTTGCTACATATTATAATAATGAAGGGTATCTATATTACAGACAGGGAGATCAGTCTAATTCTATAATGTCTTTTAAAACATCTATAGAAGAATATCAGAAAACTTTAGATAAAAAAACTTTGGAAAATAATCCTAGTCTGCAGTATCAAAATGCTGAAAATGATGCTAAAAACTATTTAAGCTTATCATCTTTATATTTAAGATATTTATCAGAAAATGATTTAACTTCTATTAAAAGAGAGTTTTTTATAGAATTATTTAATACCACTAAAACACTTCAGATATTATCTACAAATAATGTTGTAAGTACAAAAGACAGGTTATTATTATATTCTCATATAGCAGCTTTCAATTATATAATGGCATTCAAACTTACAGCTGATAATAGTGTTAATTATAGAAAAAAACAATCAGATGATCCTACAGATATGAGAAATCATGATGTTAATGTACAAAGATTATCTATGCTTAAAGATGCTATAGATAGATATAAATATATTTTATCATCTAATTCTAATTTCCCAGTGGATTTAAAAACAGAAATTATTATAAGATATAATTTAGCTAAGGCTTATGAATTAGCCGGATATATAGAAGAAGCGGCAAGAGAATATATGTCAGCATTCTCAAAGGCACAGACTTCTGCATTTGCCGTTGAAGAAATTGCAATACTTACTACTTTGATTGATTTCAGCTCTAAATATAGAAACAGATATCCTGATAGTTTGGATTATCCTGTGCAGTATGTATTTAGAATATTAAAGAGATTAAGAGAAAGCGTATTTATGATAACATTTGTAGAAGATAATAACTTTATATTAAGACAGGCTAAATATAAAGTTATAGAGTTTTTACAAGATAGTTATCCTGATGCTAGTATCAATATACTTGCTATGTTTGATGCTATTGATATGAGAAGGAAATTTTTAGATAGAAGACTTTATACTTTAGGTGAGAATAATTATTATCTTAGAGAATATTATAAACTTTATGAAAAAGCTTTATACTCATATCAAATGTATTTGAATGCTGTAGCTACTCCTTATGACAGTAAGACGGAAGCTGCTATGCTTAAGGAAATATCTAAATATGAAAAAGAAGCAATAGAAAAATTCTCTAATACTCCTATAGAGCCTATAGTTATATGTGATGTTAAAGCTGAAGATATTGATAAATCTATGCGTAAAGATGAAACTCTTGTTTGGGATACTTATTTAGGATATAGATTCGTTAGAGAAAATGGAAAAACTAAATTCTATATGCAGACTAATGCTATGCCTAAAATTAAAAACTATGTTACTCATATAGGATTCAGACCTATTGTTATAAGCAATAAAAATATTTTTGTAAGAGAATTGTACGATTCAAC
Organism: uncultured Brachyspira sp.; assembly: GCA_949287565.1. Lineage (GTDB taxonomy): Bacteria > Spirochaetota > Brachyspiria > Brachyspirales > Brachyspiraceae > Brachyspira. The sequence goes on along the minus strand of CASEHG010000309.1, from coordinate 5,077 downwards.
AGAATATATGCTTCCTGCAAAAACTGCTTATATAGATAGTAAATTAATAGCATTCTTTAGAACTACTAGAAATGCTCAAAAAGAAATAAATAATAGTATGACTATGGCAAGCAATACCAATGCTACTAATAATGTTTATAGTTATAATAATTTGACAAATGAAAGTGAATTAAATAATAATAATTTATATATGAATGTTTCTTATAATCCTGAAGAAACTAATAGTATATCTTCAAATGATATGTCTACAAATATGACTTCTACTAATACAGTTTCCACAAATAGGAGAAGAAGAGGTAATTTCAGATTTATAGAGTTAAAAGATATTATTACTAATTCTTATGTTCCATTAGTTACAGATATAACAGGGGCTTCTGCTTCCGATATATCTAATATAATGAAAAAGAATTTGTATATAGTTTATTGTGATAATGAAACATTTACAAACAATAGAAGAGTAATAAGAAATATAAATAATATAGCTTTAGTTGTAGGAAAAGGCGGAAAAGATTCTAGAGTAATGTTCTACACTAATTATTTCAGAAAACTATCATCTAATTCATTAGAAGTTAGTATGAAAGGCTATGATAATAATATGTTCACTGTATATGGAAAACCTGATTATAGTGTATCTTCATTATCAAATGCAGCTTATGAGTTTAAAACTAGACTTTATAATTCTTATTCTTCAAGTGCTTCTCCAAGTATAACAATGATGTCAAATGTTATTGCTTATTCTCAAAGCGATAATGAAAAGATGCTTAATTATGCTAGAATTGTTGAAGACAGATATGAAGTTAGAGATACAAATACAGCTTATTTATTCTCTGAAGAAGGATATAAATTCTTTGCAAGTTCATATACTAATATAAGCGATTCTAATGCCTATAGATTTATAAAGTCAATGCTTCCTGTTTATAGAAGAATGGGAGAAGAAGGTGCAGTTAAAGGTGCTAACAGAGCATTGCATTTTATGTATTTGTATACTAATAATAATTATGATTTAATAGATGAATACTTTACACCTAGAACTTTATCAAGATTCTTAAAAGCTAAAGATGATCCTAAAGAGTCTGTAAGATATTTAAATTATATTGCAAATAGGGTAGACGGAGAAAATAAAGATAAAATTTTAGAAGTTGCCGTTCTTTATGATTTAATATATGCTAAGACTCCTATTGATACAGTAACTAATTTCTTGAATAGAATGCAAAATACAAATGAGATATTAACTGTTGCCAATACTATAATGAATACAGATGCAACAAATGAAAACGATATATTTACTACTATGAATTATATTTATGGAAATCAATATATATTTGAAGATGAAACAGTGGCATCTTTTGCTAATAGATTCTATTCATTATACAAAACTAATTCAGCTTATATATACGGATTATTAAATAAAATAAGAGTTCCGGAAAGTAATTTTGATAATAATATAAAAGATGCTTATGAAATATTCTCTAATGAAAATACTAATACTATGTTTATATTCTATGCTTATGAGGATAATAAATATGCAGCTTATAGCTATGTTATAGGCGACAGTGAAGTTAAAAAAGCTGTTTTGATAGACAGAGATAAACTCAATACATATTTAAATAGCTTTACAAATGTAGCAAAACCAAGGGATAGAAGAAATTCATTAAGATCTATTCAAAGTGCTATGCTTTCATCTGATATAATTAAAGATGCTGAAAGAGTGAAAACAATATATATAACAGGTTCTGCTGCTAATTTATTTACTGTTCCTTTTGCATATTTGGAGGCATTCCAAAATAATGATGTTATAAAAATAAGAGAGTTCCAGTATTCTCCTTTATCTATTTTAGATGTTGGTAAGCCTTCTATAAAACTTAATACTGAAACTAATTTCTATACTTCATTAGAAAGTTTAGCTGTAAAATCATTTGATAATGCTAATGGAAAAATACCTTTGATGCATTATATAGGAATAGATACAAATAGAAATAAGCCTTATGATGATATGGATATTTTCTTATCTCCGGCTAGAAATAATGATATAAACAGATATTTAAAAGCTAGAAATGATACTAAACTTTTATTTACATACACAACTAATGCTTCAGGTGATTATTATACTGTGATGAAGTACTTATATAATAATTTTGATAAAGGTATAATTGATTCATACAGATATATAAAGACATATAGAGTTCCTGTTAATGCTATAAATCCAAATGACAGAGATACTTTATATATGGCTAATTATGCTTTATTTGATTATATACTTCCTGGTATACCTAGAAATTATGTTGATAAATAAATTTTACTTTATTAGCGATATTTATCTTTTTTAGTAAAAATTATTTACTTTTTCTTGACATTCTATTTACAATGTATTATAATATTATTATAAATAATTAATAAAGGAGTGTTTATGAAAAAGATACTTATTGCAATTATTAGTATTTTTATAATGCAATTCAGCACTGTTTTCGCAGATTTTAATGGCGGTATAGGTATATATATACCATTGGGAGCGTCTATTTCTCAAAGTTATCAAGAACATAAATTAGGAGTTAATAGCAGCGATGGAAAATTAACTACTGATGCTGGTTTTGAATGGGGTATTGGAATAACTCCTGGTATATACAATGGTTTTGATAATTATATGGGATTTTCTATAGCATTAGATTTAGCTTATCATAGAGAAGTTTATGCCTTTAATGAAAGCAAAGCATCAGGAACTACAGGACAATATCAAAATGTAAAAACAACTTATTATTTCGACACATTAAATATAGGAATACTTCCTAAATTTAATATATATAACTTCTTTATAGGATTAGGTGCAGGAGTAAAAATTCCATTAGCTGGAGGAGAATCTACAAAAAATTATAATGCTACATATAATCAATTTGAAACTTTTAATGGCTATTATACTTTAAATGATATCAAAAATAAATATCAAATGTCAGTAATTCCTTATCTTAAATTAACATTGGATTATTTATTCTTCTTTAGCGATGAAACAGCTTTAGGATTAGGACTTTATGTAGGATATGATTTCGGACCTGGAAGAGTTAATGATTCAAGATTCAATAAAAATGATTATGGTGCTGTTGATATAGGCGGACAATTCAGCTTCTACTTTGTAGACAATTAATATATTCTCAATAGTTTTTTAAGCAGGGTATTTATTATCCTGCTTTTTTATTTAACTAATATATTTACTAATGAAATTTTTTATTGTATTCCAATATAAATCTTCATTACTGAAAACTGCTGATATATGATGACCATCTTTTATAATTAGTTTTTCTTTTTCAGAAGAACAAGCATCATAAAGTTTATTAACCATATTATAATCTACAAGCTCATCTTTATCACCATGTATAAAAAGAATAGGTATTTTTGACATCGCCACTCTTTTTTTTACATCAATATCTTCAAATGAAAACCCTAATCTTATTTTTGCCATTAATGATGTTGCTTCAACTATTGGAAGAAAAGAAAATTTATATGCCATATCTAATCTTCTTTTTAACTGCTCATAGGCATTTGTAAATCCAGCATCTTCTATTATTGCTTTTACATTATTTGTGTTATCTTCATTACAGCACATCATGACAGCATTTGCTCCCATAGAAATTCCGTAAAGAATTATTTGAACATTATTATAATTATCATTTATATATTTTATCCAAGCTAAAACATCCAATCTCTCTAAATATCCTAAAGAATATATTTTTCCTTCGCTTTCTCCATGAGTTCTTAAATCTATTGCTAATATATTAAATCCCATATTATAAAATTTTTCTATAAAATATTTCATATATGAGCCTCTTGCTTCATAAGGGTGAACTATTATAACATATACATTGCTATTATTATTTATAAGATGAGCATGCAATTTTAAATTATCACTTGAAATAGTGTAGACATCTTTTTGAGAGCTTTCAAACCATATTCTTCTTTCTTCTTTTATACGTTTTTTTTCTTCGCTTTCTTCCTTAGTGCTTTCTTTTCTTTCAAATAGTTTTTTATTTGTTTTTATTAGAAGTTTATTAACGAAGTGATTTGAAATTATTGTTAGTATTATTAATAATAAAATTATTATAGAAAGTATTATATATAATATATATTGCATTAAATATCCTTAATTTATAAATTAATGCAATATATATTATATTTTTTTATTAACTTTGCAATATGGTATTTATCAACCTAAAGCCACATCTAAAACCATCATTATAGCGAATCCGAATATAAAACCGAATACACCGAAATGATTATGTTCTTCAGCAACTGCTTCAGGTACAAGTTCTTCTATAACAACATACATCATAGCACCGGCAGAAAAAGCCAAAGCTATTGGAAGTATTATTGTGAGTTTTGTAACAGCCAAAGCACCTATAACGGCAGCAATAGGCTCTACTATTCCTGATATTGCACCAAGTGAAAAAGATTTTAATTTTGATACCCCTGTTGTTTTAAGAGGAAGAGAAACCGCAGCACCTTCAGGGAAATTCTGCAAACCTATACCAAGTGCTAAAGCTAATGCAGCATTGAATGTTACTCCGCTGTCTCCAACAGAAAAAGCTCCGAATGTTACGCCTACTGCTAAACCTTCAGGTATATTATGTAAAGTTATAGCTAAGAATAATAATATGCTTTTTGATAATTGAACTTTAGTACCTTCTGTTTCTTCATGACCATTTACTATATGCATATGAGGCATTACTTTATCCAATACCCATATAAAAAATGCACCTAATAAAAATCCTGCTACTGGTATTAACCAATTAGGTAAATTAGTATTTTCTGATAATTCTATTGAAGGTGCAAGCAGTGACCAGAAACTAGCCGCAGTCATAACTCCTGCTGCAAATCCGTACATAGTTGCTAATAGTTTAGGTTTTATTTCTGACATAAAGAAAAATACAAGTGCTGAGCCTAATGCAGTAAATGCAAAAGTGATACCGCCTCCGAATAATGCCAACGATACAGGTGAATAATTTTCTATCATTTTTATACCTTTTGTTTTTATTTTTTATGAAATTATTATATATATTATGAAAATTAATTTCAATACTTATTGATAATA
>CASEHG010000308.1 GCA_949287565.1 uncultured Brachyspira sp. | reverse complement strand
TATTTATAATACTATGAAAATTAATACTAAATTATCAGTTGCAGCACATATAGTTTTGTGTATAGCCTTTTTTGAAAATGAAGGTACTACATCTCATTTACTTGCAAAAAGTGTAAGAACTAATCCTTCTATAATAAGGAAGATTTTATTGAAACTTCAGGATGCAGGGATAGTTGAAACTAATAAAAAAGGCAGCAAACTTATAAAAGATGAAAAAGATATAACGCTTCTTTCTATATATGAAGCAGTATTTACAGAAGAGGAGAGGGGGCTTTTTAATTTTCATGAGCCTAATCATATATGTCCTGTAGGCTGTGCTATGTTTGATGTTTTGGGTGAAGAGTTTAATAATGTAAGGCTTGATTTTGAAAAGTCTATGTCTAAAATAACAATTAAACAAATAGCTGATGAAGTGAGAAAAAGAAAAAAGCATTTGGATTTTATGAATAAATAATTTTTAAGATAAATTAATTTTTTATATTTATAATGCTTATTCTGTTGCCGTCTAGTTCTATAATATTTTCTTTTGATAATCTGTTTAATTCTCTTGATAATGCACTTCTGTCTGCTGATATAAACTCTGCTAATTTATCTCTATTGAATGGTATAATGATATTTTTGGATTTTTGAATATTTTCCATATATTTAATGTATATTATTATTTTGCTTCTTAAACTTTTCTGACTTAGAATATCATTTTTAAAAGCTAGAAATTTATTTTTATCAGATATCACTCTTAATAAATTATGAAGAAATATATTTTTGATATTATTATCATTTGCATTAAATATATTTTGTATATTTATTTTGATTAATTCTGTATTTTCTAATGCAAGAGCCTGTATAGATGAAACTTTATTTGTAGAAAAAGCGAATGCTTCAGCAAACACATCTCCTTGATTAAATATATTTACAATATGTTTCCTAGCATCATCATATTCTTTTGAAATTTCAACTTTTCCTTTCAATATAATATATATATTTTCTACTATATCGCCTGTATCTATTATTATATTTGATTTTTTAAAAGATTTTTTTTGTATTTTTAAATCATCTAAAATACTAATGATTTCGTCTTTACTTATATTACTAAATACTTCTGATTTTATTAAAATATCTATATAGTCATTCATCATATGTTTGTATAAAATATTAATATTATTGTTAGCTAATACTAACATTTTTTAACAAAAAATCAATATTTTTATTATTTAATCATAATTTTTTTATATCATTATGGTAATTTTTGAACTTTAAGTAATAAATAAATGATTTTTGTTGCTTTTTTTGTATAATTCTAATTTTTTTATTATAAAATTTAATTTATTTTAATATTTTATTGACAATGCAAATTTATTTGACTATACTATAATTGTTCACGTGAACAATATTATTTATAGGAGAACTAAATATGGCTTGGCATTGGTTTGACTGGGTAGTCATTGGACTATACTTCGTTGTAATGTTTTTAATCGGTGTGTTCTTTGCTAGAAGAACAAAATCTACAGATGATTATTTCAAAGCTGGCGGAAGGGTTCCTGCTTTGGTAACAGCTATGAGTATTTATGCTACAGCTTTATCATCTATTTCATTTATTGCTATACCTGCTTCTGTTTATAATAACAGCTGGCTTCTTGGTATGGCTCCTCTAGGAATTATTTTAATGGTATTATGGGCTGCTTATACTTTTGTACCATTCTTTAGAAGAGTTAATGTTACTACTGCTTATGAATATTTAGGAAGAAGATTTGATAATTCTTTCAGACTTGTTGGCAGTTTGACATTCATACTTTTCCACGTTGTAAGAATGGCAATAGTTATTTATCTTCCTACATTGGCAATACAGCAAGTACTTCCTACTCTTAACCCTGTTTTAATAACAGTTATAGTATCAATATTCTGTGTTGCTTATACATCTATGGGCGGTATAGAGGCAGTATTATGGTCTGATGCCGTACAAACAGTTGTACTTCTTTTAGGTGCTTTCTTAGTAATTATAGTAGGTTTCTCATCTGCTCCTGAAGGAATAGGTCAAGGATTCAAGCTTTTAGCTGATGATGGAAAAATCATAAGCCCTGATTTCTTCTCATTAGATTTAGCTAAATCAAGTATTTGGGTTATGATAATTGGAGGATTTGTTAACTCTATTTATTCTTATGTAGGCAGCCAAGATATAGTTCAAAGATATGCTACAAATAAAGATGAAAACGAATCCAAAAAAAGTTTGTTTATGAACGTTCCTTTACTTTGTACAAGTGTAATAATATTTATAGGTATGGGTTCTGCTTTATATATTTATTTCCATTTCAAAGCTACATTACCAGAAAATGTTAATGGCAATGCTATACTTCCTTATTTCGTTGTAAACGCTTTACCTGTTGGTATATCAGGACTTGTTATCGCTGCTATATTCGCTGCTGCTCAATCTACAGTATCATCTAGTTTGAACTCTGTTTCTACTTGTATGACTGCTGATATATTAGAATATTTCAAACCTGATATGGAAGATGCTTCTAAATTAAAATTTGCTAGATTATCAAGCTGGATAGTAGGTATATTCAGTACATTACTTGCTATTTACTTTATATTTAATGGTCAAGGTGATATGTTCTTATACTTCCAAGCTATAACAGGTCTTTTAGGCGGTCCTATAGCTGCTGTATTCTTGGTAGGTATATTCTTTGATAAAGTTGAAAGTAAAGCTGTATGGGTTGGATTTATACTTTCTGTAATAGTAGCATTCTATATAAGCGATCCTGCTGGTATGCTTACTAAATTTATACCTGGTTATGCTAAACCAAAAATCTTTGAGTTTATGATTTCATTCATAATAATAGGTATTGGTGTAGTTGGTTCATTATTAGCTTCTTTTGCTTTTGGAAAACCATCTCAAGAAAAAATAAAAGGTTTAACTTATTCTACTACTATTAAAAATAAAAAATAATATAAAGTAGAATTATTATAAGGAAATAGAAATGAAAAAAATTGGTTTAATATTTTTATTTATATTTACTATATTTGCTTTAAGCTGTTCAACTAATACAACAGCTTCTTCATCAAATAGTAATGTATTAGATTCAAAAGTTGATAAAAAAATAGTTTGGGAAATGGGCGGACATTTACCTGCTCAGACAGGAATGGAAAAAAACATTGGTACTGCTGGGGTTTTATACGGTTCTTTAGGCGGTAAATATATAGTTGTAGGCGGCGGTGCTAACTTCCCAGAAGAATCCGTACTTAATGGCGGAGCTAAAAAAACTTATTCTGACATTTATATGCTTGAAGATAAAAACGGAGTATTAGAAGTTGTTGAGCATATTAATTGGGAAAATGAGTTGGGATATGGCGCTTCTATAACCGTTACAAATGGAATATATTATATTGGCGGTTCTTCAAACCCTGAAGCTGATGATGATATATTGTTCATCACATTAAAAGATAATAAATTAAATGTTGAAAAAATCGGAGATTTACCTTTCACATTACAAAATGGCGTAGCTATTTATAAAGATAATAAATTATATGTTATCACTGGTAAACAAGCAGGTAAAGGAAGCAATAAAGTTTATGAGTATGATTTAACTACTAAAGAAGCTAAAGAATTAGCTCCTGTACCTGGTGAGGCAAGCAGAACTCAGGCTGTTGCTCAGTTATTAAACGGAAATATATATGTATTCAGCGGCGGTGATGCTACTGCTTATACAGACGGATATAAATATGATTTTGAAAAAAACACTTGGGAAAAAGTTGCTGATGTAGCTTTGAATAATGAAGGTATATCTTTACTTGGTGCTGTATCTGTTAAGCTTAATGAAACAGAAATGCTTGTTATAGGCGGTTTTAATAAAGCTGTTTATGATGATGCTGTTTATAATTTAGGAAATCTTAAAGATGCAGCATTAGCTGATTTCAGAGCTAAATATTTCGGTGCTGATCCTTATGAATTTAATTGGAACAGCAACATATTAATTTATAATTGTGAATCTAATACTTGGAAGACAATAGGGGAAGTTCCTTTCGATGCTCCTTGCGGTGAAGGTTTAATATTGATAGGAAACAAAATATATTCTATCAATGGTGAAATCAAACCTGGTATTAGAACTGACAAAATGTATGTTGGTACAATTATGGCTAAATAAAGACTCTATCTATTATTAAAAGTTTTCCATAAATAAGGGCTTACTTAATAAAAAGTAAGCTCTTATTTTTATTATTAATAATAAAAATGTATATTTTAAATCCCACCCTTTATGTTTTTTATATTATATACATATGAAAAATTCCATTTATTTTTTTGCTTAATTCATAAAAGTATTCCCACCCAAATTTTATTATATTTTTTATCTTATTCAACGCACGGTAAATGGATTTTTATATTTAATGAAATTTAAAATTATTGTTTTGTTTATATATATGGAGTTGCTTAACGTGCGGTGATTAATGCTATAATTATGTTAAATTTTGGGCGGGCAGCAAAAAGAACAAATTAAAATTTAAAAGAAATATAATTTAAAAATTAAATAACCCATAGAAAACCTAAGGGGCGGGATTATAGGAATAACCCAATAATTTAATTATGAATTTTCAAAATGTTTAAAAATTATTCCATATCTTTAATAGTTACTACCAAACCAGCAGCTTCTAGTAATGATATTATATATAATTTATCTTTATCTTCTATATCTATAGCCATATTGCATACCCCAAATACAGGTTCAGGGGCAGGACGAACAACAACTTCTATTCCTGCATCTAATAAAATTTTTTCAGCCTTAATTAAATCTTTTGGTGTCTGTAAATAACAAAAACTTTTTACCATAATTACTTTCCTAATATGTTTATTAAATATTCTAAATCTTCTTTTGTTGTATAAGGTGAAAAAGAAAATCGTAAAGCACCGTTATCATTTTTATAAAAGTTATGGGCTAAAAATGAGCAATGAAAACCATATCGGCATTCTATATTATAATCTTCATATAACATATGAGCAAAATTAGCCATATTTATATTATTATCAACAGCTGCTATAGAAAATAAAAATCCTTGTGTATCTCTATTTTTAGACCATATAACTTTATATTTATTTATAGCCTCTATTTTTTTTATTGTGTTGATTATATCATCTATATTTATATTCCAATTAGGTCTGTTTTTTAAAGCTGCTAAAAGTCCTATTATTCCAACAGTATTCGGGGTACCAGATTCATATATTTCCGGTATGCTGTAAGGTGTTTCATAACCGTCACCAAAACCGCCTCCAAAATATGCAGGATTTAACTTTTCAGGATTTTTAACATAAAATCCGCCTGTTCCTGTAGGGCCTAAAAGTCCTTTATGTCCTGTAAATGCTATAAAATCTATATTCCATTCATCAGCTTTTATATCATGTATGCCTACGGATTGAGTGGCATCTACAAGCAGAGGTATATCTCCTATAGTTTCTTTGATTTTTTTTATAGGCTGTATCACTCCGCTTATATTGCTTTCCATATTAATAATAACTAATGCTATTTTTTCTTTTTTTATTATTTCAGCAAGAGCATTTATATCTATTATGCCTCCATCTATAGAGGGTATTATTTTATACTCTACATTTTTATTTATACTTAATTTATATATAGGCCTTACTACAGCATTATGCTCCAAAGCAGATATTAATACTTTACAGTTATTCAAATTAAGTCCTATAAGTATATCATTTATTGATCTTGTAGCTCCCGGAGTAAATACTATATTTGAGGCATTTTTTACTCCTAAAAATTTTTCAGCTAGTAATTCTCTGCATTCTTCTATTTTTTGAGTAGTTTCTTTTCCTCTTTTAGTATTAACCCTTCCATAAGTTCCGCCTACATTCATTAGGAAATTATACATTTCTTCTGCGACTTCTTTAGGCTTTGGAAAACTTGTTGTAGAGTTATCAAAATAATAATTTTTCATAATAATATTTTTTTTATGCTCTTATAACAGCAGAAGCATTGCCCATAGCCTCTATAATACCAAGCATATTAGTTTGTTCTTCAACCTTTATATCATTCAATTCATAGAATTTAACACAAGTACCGCAGAAAAATATTTTTATTCCTGCATCTCTCAATTCTTGTAATAAAGTTTTGTAAGGCTCTTCAACACCTAAATAAACCCCTCCATTATAGCAATATAATGCTTCTGGTTTTGGGTTAGCATCTTTTAATGCTCCTAAAAATGCTTTTAATAACAATTCACCTAATTCATCATTTCCTTGTCCCATAACTTTTTTGTCTACAACAGCTATAACAGGACCTGAAGATTTTTCTTTATTAGTATCATTAGAAGATAAATCTTTATTTTTAGTAATTTTAAAATTCATACCTTCATTTTTATATGTTATACCATTATTATTTAAAAAGTCTGTAATATTGTGAAATGCTACATCATCATCAATTAATACTTCTATCTCTTCATTTAATGCTGCATTTGTTATTGCAGTTTTTGTTAAAATTAATGGTTTTGGGCAAGGTATACCTCTAGCATCTACTGTTTTCATATATTTACTTCCTTAAATAAAATTTGTAATAATAGGATATATGATATGTTAAAAAAAATTTATTGTCAATTATATGTAATTTATGCATTTGAATAAGATTTGGTAAAATATGATAAATATTTTTTATTATGCAATGAAATTACATATAAAATGCACCATATAATTATCTTTTTCAAATGCTGAAAACACATTATGAAATAGTGCAAATATATAATTTAATACAATTGATTGTGAAAATAACTGAGTATTTTCAGGTGATAAAGTTATTATTATTCCTACTATAAAATAAATAATAGCACTTGATATAAATAATAAGGCAGCTGCTCCGATTATTCTATCCACCCAAGAGAGATATATTATTTTTAAAATATCTTTTATACTTTTTTCTACTTTTGAAAGTATTATCCTTGTTATGGAGTAGGTGGCTATCAATGATATTATTTTTAATATAAGAGAATGATCAAAATATTTAGACATATGATTATATATTAAAGGTGCTATTATAAATGTTACAATTATTGCTATAACAGGAATTATAATTGATATTAACCCTCTATATAAACCGTATATTAAGGCAACAACTAATATTGCAATTAATAGTATATCAATATTATTAAACATTTGATGATTTCTTTACTAAAGCTATTATAGGAGCAAATGTAAAACTGCTTTTCTTTCTATGTGTGTTAATAATATTTGATAATGCCTCTATATCAGTATGAGAGAATGAAGAATAATTTCCTATCTTCTTAGTTATTTCATTAAGCTCATCTTTAGATTTTATAACATTATTAAAATTGTTAAATATTTTATATACATCTTGGTTCTGATATTCTATTTTAGAGTTTAGATTATTTTGAACCTCAAGCATAGCGGATATATTTTCTTTTATAGATAAAACTATTAAATTCTGATTTACTAATATATTTGACATTACATCATTATACTGCTCCAAAGATTTAAAATGACTTAATTTCTTAGAATCAGAATTAATATTATTTTCCATTTCTTCAATAAATTTATCTATAGTATCTGATATTCTATTAATTTCTTTTGCTATTATTTTGCATCGGTCTTTGATATAAAATGAGGAATTTTCTATCATAACCAATCCGGCAAATATATCAGTAAGCATTTTTTCTATTGAGTCAGTGCCTTTAGATATTTCAAATGATAAAGCACCTATTTCTTTTGCTACTACTGAGAAACTTTTACCATAAAATCCGGCTTTAGATGCTTGAATTCCTGCATTAATAGATAAAAGATTAGTTTTATTAGTAATAGCTTTAATATATTCTATTGTATTGTATATAGATTCTGTGATATTGTTTACATCTTTAAATTGATTTGCAGATTCTACTATTGCATTCAAAAATTTATTAGAAGTTTCTTTAAAACTATCTTTTATAAGTCTTAAATCATTTTTTAATGATATTATTTGTTCATTAGAGAAATCAGACTCTTTCATATTAGAAATAGTTTGATTCAATACTCTAAAATGTTCCTGCATTTGTGATTTATATTTATCAAAGAATGTGAATATAGTATTTGTATATTTTAATCCGTCTTTAATAATATTTTTCTTACTATTTTTTGCATCTACTAATCTATCATTTGCATCCAAAATAGAGTCTATTTTGGAGCTTATTATATTATATGCATCTTTTGCTTCTTTATCTATTTCAAAAACGAACATAGATGTGTCCATTAAATTTCTATCTATAATATTTAACTGTTCAGATATTTTATCTATGTTATTTAATGTTCTAAGATTTAGATGTAACTTATTATTCAATACACTTTCTTTCTTTATTGATTCCAAAGCATTTTTAGCAAAAGATGAGAATATTGATATAGATCTAAATGATGATGATATTACTATTGCAAATCCTATTCTATCAAAACCAACATATTCCATAGTTTTTTCTAAATATAAATATCTCACTATTAATACTAATGCTATAATTACTGATATAATCATAATGATATTAGATTTATAATCATAGTTTATTATCATATCTGACAAAGTTGATATAAACATGATTAGAAATACTAATAATATTATATAATTTTTAATTAAATAAAATAGTCCTACAGATTTTATGTAATATGAACTGCTTTCTTCATCATAGTAATTAATTGTTGCTGTAAAGAATCTGTTAGGATATATTATACTAACTATTATTAATGCTACAGATAATATTACTACAATTATAAATATAGCATTATTTAAATTTATAAGATTTTTATTTCTTGATATAAAACTTTTAGAGTTAATAGGCATTAAAGCTACTGCAACTAGTATTATTATACTATTTGCCAAATACAAAACTGTTGATAAATTAGGATTAATCTTATCTGAACCATAAGTGCCTAAGAATATTATAATAAGAGATATAATATTATATATAAGTATAAATGATAAAGTAACTGAAATAGTGATATATATACCTTTTTTTGTTTTTATAGATAATAATAAATATATCATAATAAAAACTGACATTAATGAAATACCAATAATAGGTGCTAACAGCTGAATCACTGTTATATTATATCCATATATTAAATTTGAAAATATATTCATAGCTATTCCTTTTACATAACTTTAGAATATTCATCTACTTTAGTTTCTAAATCATTTGTATATTCTAAGAATTTTTTCATTTCCTCATCAAGTTTATTAGTTATAGATTCCAAATCATCGGATGTTGCCAAAAGCTTATTCATATCTCTCATAAGGTTTTTTAATTCATTATTTTCTATAGATGCCTTATCTGAAATATCAATAACATAATCATTAATTTCTTCTATTCTATTTTTAATATTTAAAAAGTCATTTTCTTCATTAATGATGATATTAGTCATATTTGATATAGAATTATGCATTTTATCAGTATTTTTTATAATATTCATATTATAATCATTTTGTCTTTCCATATTAATATTAAATTTATTAATTCTATCATAATGTGAAGAAATTTCTCCGGATAACTGAGATACATTATTATTAATATTATTGCTGGCATAAGTATATTTTTTAAATATATCTTCTATTTGGAATAATAAATCCTGCATTCTATTTGTAGCTTGAGATGTTTCGCTTACTAATTCACTAACTTCTTTTGATACTACAGAGAAGTTATTATACCATTCTCCTGCTTTTGAAGCTTGTATGCTTGAATTAATTGCAAGTGTTTTAGTTTTATCTGACATATTTGTCATAAATGATATAATTCTATTTATTTGGAAATTTAACTGTCCAAAACTTTCTGTTTTGCTGAATTCTTTAATGAAATTATTTTTTTCTACTTCTAGATTTTTTTGCAAATCTTCAAACATAGTTACTATATGTCTGCTTTGAGCCTGTAAAGCATATATTTTTTCTACTGAATCATGTAATTTTACATTAGATTCTTCAAGTGTTTTTTTCTGTAATTCTACGGAAGCCTGTAAATTAGGATATGTTTCTATTAATTCATTTATTTTTGTTATATTAATTTTTCCGTCATTTATTTGGAAATTTTCTATAGTTACGAATTCATTAGTATATTCTATAACTCTATTTATATCATTTTTTAAGTTATTTACAGTAGAATATGTGTTTTTTACTTTGCTTACTAAATTATTAACTGATTCAGAGAAATTTACTTTTAATTCTGATAATTTCTCAGCTGTATTTATAGCTGTATTAATAATTATAGAATCTTGAGCTTTAATACTTTCCAAGTCGTAAAATTGAGTTGTTTTCTTATATACTGCCGAAATAAATCTGCTTACTGATAAATATATCATTATAATATTAAATATAGCGTATACTAAAGTTATTCTAGTGAATGTAGAATTACTAAAAAATAAGAAATTGCTGGAATATTTTGTATATATTGATATACCATTAAAGTCATCAAAAAATGCTAAAGATATTAAACACATTAATACTAATATAACTACATTTTCTTTAACTTTTTTATTTACAGTCATTTCATATATAAAAGAACATATAATTACAAAACAGTATATAGTGAATACAAAATCTCTAAGTATATATACTGCTCCAAGTTCGCCTCGGCTTTTTATACTATTTTTCATAGTTTCATTCAAAGTACTCATAGGTATAGTTGTTGATATGAAAAGCTGAGGATATAATAAAGCTATAGCAAATAAAAGTATTAATATAAATATAACAGCTATATATAATTTATCTAATATAAAATGAAAACGTTCGCTTAAAGTTAATTTTCCTCGTATATACATCATCCATGGTATAATCGTTAAAGAAAAGGCTAATTGTTCAAATTTGTACATATTAAGTGCCAAATTATTATTAGGATTGTATAAAGAAGTTATTATATTTGCCGCCTCTAATCCTGAAAATAAAAAGGATAAAAAACCTATAAGCAATGTTATGGCTTGTGTTTCCTCATATAATTGAAAATATATATAAGCATATAATATTATACCAACTATTGATATAATAGTTGCTATAACAGGAATTCCTAATTCTAATGTAATAAGAGAAAAATTGTAATCCATAAATCCTCTTTAAATTAATCAAATTATATAATACTATTATAAGTTAATTTTAATATATTAAAAGCAGAAAAATAAAATTAACAAAAAATAAAATACCGTTTATATAATCGGAATTAGTTTATTAAGTATTTACTTACTTATAATAATTTTTAAATTTGAATAATTATTTACACTATTGATATTTTTATTATTAACTTACATTTTAAACATCAATAATATTATTCTGTAAGTTTTCTCACCCATCTTTCTTTTTTAAGCATTATAACACCAACTGTAATTTTAGCAAAATCTGTTAATTTAGCTATACCGAACATAGCCACAGGTCCAACAGATGTAAATTTAGCCAGTATCAAAGCTAAAGGTGCAAACATAAGTAATGAAACAGGTACATCAACAGCAAATCCAAATACAGTATCTCCTCCAGCCCTTGAAACTGCAAATTGAGCATTAATATATGTCCATACAGGCATATAACAGGCTATGAGTATTACTAAATTTCTTGTTATTGCCTGAGCATCTATAGTAAGTTTTGAGAATATAAAAGGTATTAATAGGGTAGACGACATTTGCACTAAACCAACCACTAAACCTGCTATAACGGATCCATTTAATATCCATCTTGCTTTATTTCTTGCATCATCTAATTCTCCGCGTCCTAGTGTTCCGCCAACAACTACCATAGTAGATACAAATATACCCTGAAAAACTAAATAGAATATATTAGCTATAGTGAATCCTGATGCCATACCTGCTACAGTTTCAGCTCCGCCTCGGCTATTATATAAAGCTGTCATAAACATTTCGCTTAATCCCCAGCTTATTTCGCTCAAAAATATTAAACTTGATTTTTTAAGCATCGAATAAAATACATTTAATTTTACTTTAAGTATTTCTCTAGTTCTTACATAAAATTTCTCTTTATGAAGTTTTATATACACTATAAATAAAATCATTTCTATTATTCTAGCTATTAATGTAGCAATGGCAGCACCTTTTTCTTCAAGTCTTGGAGCTCCGAAATTTCCATATATAAGTATATAATTTCCTATAGTATTACAGAATGTAGCTATAACAGATATTATAAGAGGAATATGCGGTTTACCTATTTCTCTGTATGAAGTACCTATAGCACCGGATATTGATATAGGTATAAATGTAAATGCTATTATACTCATATATTTTGTGCTTGATAATAGTATTTCTTCCTGAGAGGCATTTCCTCTAGTCATTAATCTCAT
>CASEHG010000307.1 GCA_949287565.1 uncultured Brachyspira sp. | reverse complement strand
TTAAATTAGTTAGCAATACAAATTTATTATAAATGACAAAAGCAAGTTAATCGTGCGTTAAATAGATGTTAAATCTAATAATCACTTGGGCGGGTGTTAACATTTCTAAATTAAGTAATAAAGATAATTTAAATTAAATTTTTTAAATAGCTGTAAAGAATAAAGGGCGGGGTATGTAATTAAGGTTTTAAAACTTATTTTCATTTGCCCACCCTCTAGATTTATTATTTTATTCTGTCATTTTTGTTTATTATTCTTTTTTGTTTGTACTGTTATTAAAGCACCCACCCAAGAGTTTTTTTAAATTTATAGTATGCACACCGCACGCAGAGTGAAACTAAAAAATATTGACTTTATTATTAATACATTTTTATTATATTTGAAGTTTAATTTACCGTGCGTTTTTATCATAAAATAATAATGCTTTTTTATATGATGTATTGACATAAATATTAAGTAATATATCATTCAAATAAAATATTATTAATGAGGAATAATAATTGAGAAATTTAAATCTTGATGAATCAATATTAAGCGAATATTTATTAGACGATTTTAATACCGAAGATAGTTCTATAATATCAAATGAACTTCAAAATAGATTATCAGGCTACGATATACGAGAATTAGAAATAGGATGCGGCAATGGAAAATTCATAGTTGAGCTTGCTATGAATAATAAAGATAAATACTTTATAGGAATAGAGTATTCATATAAAGCTGCTAAAAAGGCTGTATCAAAAGCATATAAAAGAAATATAAAAAATCTTACTATTATATTCGGCGAAGCTAATAATGTGATAGATAAATATTTGAAAGGAAAGTATTATTTTGATAAAATATATTTGAACTTTCCAGATCCCTGGCCAAAGAAAAAGCATGCACATAGAAGAATATTTACTAAAGGATTTTTAGATAAGATGCATACCATACTTAAAGATGATGGTATATTCTATTCTGTAACAGATGATGATAATTATGCATTAGAAATAATGAACCCTATTTACAAAGAAGCTGAAAATTTTAAAAATACTTTGGAAAGCGAATATGTTAATAAATTGGAAGGATACGGCGTTACACTTTATGAGGAGAAAATGAGAGCAATTGGGCATAATATATACTTCTTTGCCCACTCCAAAAATATATAAATATACAGCTATGACAAATAATAACTTAAAAACTATATTATTATTATTGATTTTTTTATTAGTTTCATGCCGTAATGAAGATAACTCAAACCAAACCACTATTGTAAGTATAATAAAAGAAAAAAATTCTAGAAAATATGATTCTATAGAAAAAGGTCTCTTAGATCAAATATCCTCTGATAAAATGGATGTTCAAATTAACTACTATACATTAGATAATGATGAATTATCAATCATAAGAACTGCCAATAATGTAAGAGATGATAATTCTAGTATAGCAATAGTTATAGGAGAAAATGCTACATTATTGTCTATGAATATAATAGTTCCGCAGTCTATAATATTTGCCGGCTGTTTTGATAATTTATCTTTAAGTAATATAGCTAAAAATAAAATCCAAAATAATAATATCACAGGTGTTTATGTAGATTTAGATGTAACTAAATATATAGGAACAATTTCTGAAAATAATGTTCAAAGTATTGCTTATTTATACACTAAAAATTCAGCAATGTCAGCTAATACCTCTAAACATATTACCCAATACTGCAACAATGCGAATATTAAATATTACCCTTTGGAAATAGAAAAAGACTTTAATTCGCATGATATAGAAAATATTATCAAACACAAAGATATAGACTATATGATTTTAGCGAATGAGGAATATATAAATAATAATATATATTCTATAGCCTATTTATGCGACAAATATTCCATACCATTGATAAATACCGATATATCAGAAGCGGTTAATACAGCGATATTATTCTCTTTAGATTTTAATTATTATTATTTAGGCAGACAATTAGCATTATTGCTCAATGATGTAATAAACAATAATGGTAAAACAGAAGGTTTGGGCTTTGTTCAATTGTCCGATTCGTATAAAATTTTAGTAAATGAAGATATTGCCAAAGAATATAATATAAAATTAACAGAAAAAATATTGAATATAAGTTCATTAATAATAAAAGACGGCGATGTAATAAAAAAATAGACTACATATTATGTTAATTTTGCTTGACAAAATTGATGCTTCATAGTATTATATTTTAAACTTCGTATCGTATAATAGCGATAATTATCTTAATTTTTGATATTGATTTGTAATATTTTAATATAAGGAGAAAAAAATGGCAGTACCAAAACATAGAAAATCGAAAGCAAAAAAAAGATCAAGACAAGCAGCTAATGATAAAAGATTCTTAGGCTCATTGTCAATCTGTCCTCAATGCGGATCAGAAAGAATGCCCCACAGAATCTGCCCAGAATGCGGTTTTTATAAAGATAGAGTAATAAAAGCTCCAAAAACACAAAATGCGGGATAAAAAATAATAAAACAATTAGGAAGTTATTATGAATTTAGCCATAGATGTAGCCAGCGGAGAAAAGCCTCTTGAAGAATTAGTCTTAGGTGCTGTTAGTGCCCTAAATGAAAATAAAGATATTAATTTAATTTTAGTAGGTAATGAAAAAAACATATCAAAAGCCATATCTAAAACTAAATATGATCATAATCGTATAGATATAAGACATACAGATGAGATAATAGATATGAATGAAAGTCCTGCTAACGGCATAAAACATAAAAAGAATGCTTCCGTTTTATTGGCTGCACGCTTGGTTAGAGAGAATGAAGCAGATGGTTTCTTTTCTCCCGGAAATACAGGTGCTACTTTAGCGGCTGCTCTTACAGAGATAGGACGTTTAAAAGGTGTTATGCGTCCGCCTCTTATATCTACACTTCCAAAACTAAATGGTGAGTTTTGTATGTTGGATATGGGGGCAAATGTAGATTGTACTACAGATTATATAGTTCAATTTGCAGTTATGGGAAGAGTATTTGCAAAAAGATATTTAAAAATAGATAATCCTAGAGTTGGACTTTTAAATATAGGCGAGGAAGACTCTAAAGGAAATGCCAATACTAAAAAATCATTTGAACGTCTTCAAAAAATGAAAAAAATCAATTTTATAGGTAATATAGAGCCTAATGACATGCTCAAATCCGATGTTGTTGATGTTGTTGTAGCTGACGGATTTGACGGCAATATAGTATTAAAAACTATAGAGGGCACAGCTTCTTTTGTTGTTAATTTATTAAAAGAAGAAGTTAAGAAGAATCCTGTTAGCGTTATGGGCGGACTTATGATGAAACCAGTATTCAATAATTTGAAATCAAAAATGAGTTCCGATTCTTATGGTTCTGCTATATTATTAGGCTTAAATGGCGGAGCTTTTGTAGGACATGGCAAAACTAGCGGCGTTGGTATGAAAAATGCAGTATTAAATATGTACAGATTTTTAGATGCCAAAGTAAATGAAAAAATAGCTAAAGAACTTTATGACTCAGGAGCTAAAAGAAGAATTTTTTAAAGGATTTTTTTAATGGTGTATATTAAATCTTGTAAAGGCACTTATAAAAATAATAAAACTAATATGGCAGCCTCAGATTTAGCCTTACTATCAATAAATGAAGTAATAAAAGATATAGATCCAAATAATATAGACGCAATTCTTTGTGCTACAGTTACTAAAGATTATGTTTATCCCTCCACAGCTTGCATACTAGCAGGCAAAATTAAAGCAAATAACGCTTTCTGTTTTGATATAGAAAGTGATTTTACAGGCTTTTTATCAGCATTAAGATTGGCTTATGCCTTTGTAAAAAGCGGAAGATATAAAAATATTTTAGTAGTTGCCACAGAATCATTTTATATATGTGATGATGAAAACAGATTCGATGATGCTAGTGCTGCTGCTTTAGTAACAAATGAAAAATCAGACATTCAAATAGATTTTATAGATTCAGTAACTGACGGAAATGCATTAGAAAATTGTTATATACCTATGGGCGGAACAGCTAAACCTTATACTAAAGAAGGTGTACTCAATAAAGAACATTTTATTTCTATAAAAGACAGCAGTATTTTTGAAGAAGAAGCTAAAAAAGCCGGTCTTTATGTTAAAGATGTTTTATCATCTAATAATATAAATCCCGATTTATACATACCATCTTATTCAAGCCCTAATGCATACAATGCCTTTGTTGATGCTTTAGCTGTGAGCAAAGATATTGTATACTCAAAAATGGAAAATGCTCACTCATCTTTAAGTGCTTCATCAGGAGTGGCATTATCTATGGCTTTGGAAGATGGTACTATAAAGAAAAAGAGTAAGGTAGCTATATGCAGTTATGGAAGCGGTTATACCAAATCTGTAGCTGTTATTTCTATAAATTAATATTAAATAATTAAAAAATACTATTTAATTTTTAATTGAGTGAAGGATTGATAATATGAACTTAGGTAGATTTCGTTTTGGCGGAGTTCATCCGCATGACAGCAAGGATACAGCCGATATTTCTTCATCAGCTTTATCCAATCCCCCTAAAACCGTCCTAATATCTATGTCTCAGCACATCGGTGCTCCGGCTAAAATGTTAAAAAACAAAGGGGATAAAATCGAAAGAGGCGAACTTATAGGAGAGGCCGGCGGTTATGTTTCAGGAAATGTTCATTCTTCTGTTACAGGTACTGCTGCATCTGTAGAAATTGCTTCCCCTCCTTTAGGTCGCGGTGCTAATGCTTTGCTTATCAATGTTGATAGCAATGCTGATAATTTAGCGTATTTTGAGAGCTCTGATTATATGTCTATGCCGGTAGAAGAAATGTCTAAGAGAATACAGCAGGCTGGTATAGTTGGTATGGGTGGTGCTACTTTCCCTACTCATGTCAAAGTTGATGGAGCTGCTAAGGGAAGTGCAGATACTTTAATCATTAATGGTGTAGAATGCGAACCTTATATTACCAGTGACTATAGACTTATGATTGAATACGCTGAGGATCTTTTCAAAGGTATTGAAATTTTAAGAAAGATAATTCCTTCTGTGAAAAGAACTATCATTGGTATAGAAAATAATAAGCCTAAAGCAATAGATGAAATGGCTAAAATAGGAAAAGAACATAATGTTGAAGTTATGCCTTTAAGACTTCGCTATCCTCAGGGTGCTGAAAAAATGCTTATAGAAGCTACTACAGGAAGAATAGTACCTGTAAGTAAACTTCCTATGGATGTTGGTGTTATAGTTGTTAATATAGCTACTTTATATGCTATATATGAAGCTGTAGCTAAAAATAAACCTCTTATAGAAAGACTTGTTACAGTATCAGGAGATGCTATAAAAGAACATAAAAATGTATGGCTTCCTTTAGGTACTCCTATTTCACATGTTGTTGAAGAATGCGGCGGAATCACTGCTGAAAATGTACTTATACTTTCCGGCGGTCCTATGATGGGTGCTGCTATTCCGAATCTTGAACAATGTGTTAATAAAGGAACTAACTCACTTCTATTCTTAGATAAAGATAAATTACCTAAAGAAGTGGAATATCCTTGTATTAAATGCGGAAGATGCGGTAATGCTTGTCCGCTTAAATTATCTCCTACTGAGATTGCTCATACTGCAAAAGCAAAGGTCAAAGATAAATTGAATGATTTAGATATAGCAACTTGTTTTGAATGCGGATGCTGTACTTATATATGTCCTTCAAAAATTCCTTTGGTTCAGTGGATTAGATTTGGTAAAGATTTATTAAGAAGATAGTTTAAGGAGATAATAATGAAATTTTATATTGAATCATCTCCGCATGTAAAAGACGGAGATACTACCAATAAAATAATGTTAAGAGTTATTATAGCTCTTTTACCTGCAGTTATATATAGTATAGTGCTGTTTGGGGCTAGAGTTATAGTTTTATATTTTGCTGCTATTGTTTCTTGTATACTTTCAACTGTAATAGTGAAAAAAGTAAGAAAAAAACCATTGATTCCGGATTATGCTGTTGTTGTTACTGCTATACTTTTAGTTATGACTCTTCCTCCTGCTTCAACTGTAACTATGGTTGTAATAGGAAGTGTTATTGCTATAGTATTTGCTAAAGAGGTTTTCGGAGGTTTAGGTTCTAACATATTTAACCCTGCTTTAGTGGGAAGAGCTTTCTTACAAGTGGCTTTCCCTGCTCAAATGACTATATATACTCCTCCTAAAAATGTTCCTTTTTTAGGTGTATTTGAAAATATAGTAAAAGATTTAAATCTTAAAGTTTCAGGAGCAACTCAGGCTTTAGATGCAGTTAGTGCTTTAACTTCTGCTACTCCTTTAACTTTCTTAAAATTTAATAATATTGATTTTGGAGGTTCTTTAGCTTCTCAAATACAAATAGAGTCTCATTATTATTTACAGATGTTATTAGGAAGTACTGCTGGTGCTATAGGTGAAACTTCATTCTTACTTCTTTTAATAGGCGGTATATACTTGCTTGCTACTAAGACTATAGATTGGAGAATACCTTTGGGTATGTGTTTATCTTTAATGTTTGTAAGTCTTTTACTTTGTTTAGGAATGCCTGGAAAATTCCCTTCTCCTATATATCAAGTATTAGCAGGCGGTTTTGGTTTAGGTGCTTTCTTTATGGCTACTGATATGGTTACTTGCCCTTCAAGTCATTTAGGTGCTTGGATCTATGCTATTTTAATAGGTGCTGTACTTGCTGTATTAAGAGCTTTCGGTTCTTCGCCTGAATATATGATGTATTCAATACTTATAGGTAATATGTTTATGCCTTTAATTGCTATGCTTACTCGTCCTATGCCTGTTGGTAAAAAAGAGCTTCTTGCTATTAATAAAGCTAATGCTCAGAAAGAAGGAGGTAAATAATTATGAAAAAAGAGGTTGGTTATACTGCCGTTATTTCGGTTACTATTACTGCATTGTTGGCTGGTTTTTTACTTTCATTTGTATATTCTTCTTTTGAAAAAGATATTTTAGCTAACAATGAAAAAACAGTACTTAATGGTGTTAAAACTGTTATTGAGGGTGCTGATGAATTGGAAGGACCTTTAACTGAAAATTCTGCTTATCCTTACTATATTGGTAAAAAAGCTGATGGTACTGTTGTTGGTTATGCTATGATTTCTTCTGCAGGCGGATATAACGGACAAAATAAAGTGCTTGTTGGTTTTGATGCTAATGTAGAAACTATTACTGCTATAGTTGTTACTGAACAGGCTGAAACTCCTGGTCTTGGTGCTAAAATTACTGAGCCTGCTTTCAGAGATCAATTCAAAGCTCAAAGTACAATAGTTCCTTTAACTGTTGTAAAAGGAATCAAGCCTGAAGAAACAGCAGATGCACAAATAGCTGCTATAAGCGGTGCTACAATATCTACTAGTTCTGTGGTTAATGCTGTTAATAGTGCTAAAGATGAGGCTGTTAATTTATTTAAAAACTGATTATATTAAATAATTAGAAATATATAAAGGCTTATAAGATGTTTTTCATTTTATAGGCCTTTTTTATTTATAGAATAATCATTAACGCACGGTAAGCAGATTTTTATTTATTAATTTAAATTATAATTCACAATTAACCAATACTCAAAATTTTACTCTGCGTGCGGTAATAACGCTTCAAATTTAAAAAAAATCTTGGGTGGGCAGCAAAAATAACATAATAAAATTAAAAAGAAAAATAGTACAAAAATGTCTATCTTAATAAAAAGCCTAGAGGGCGGGGAATGAGAATAAAATTTTTCATTTAAAACTTTTATTATATATGTTATAATCATAAAAAATATTTATGGAAATATAAATATGCAGGAATTCAAACTCATAGAAAAAATCAAAGAATTGACAAAATCTAATAATACAAGTAATTTGAATATAGGTGATGACTGTGCTGTTATAAAAAATATAAGCACAGAAAAAGATGTTTTAGTAACAACTGATATATTGGTAGAGAATATACATTTCTCTTTAAATTATTATTCTTTTTATGATATAGGATATAAATCCGCTCAAGCAAATATTAGCGATATAATATGCAAAGGGGCAAATCCTAAAAATGCATTTATATCTCTTTCAATACCTAAAAAAATTAATGATGAAAATATATTGGAATGGTATAGAGGTTTTATAGAAGCCTGTAAACCATATAATATTGAAATATCCGGAGGAGATACCACTTCATCAAATGACTTCTTTTTTATATCTGTAACATTGATTGGCACTATAGAAAAAAATAAATCAATATTAAGAAGTAATGCTCAAATTAATGATAATGTTTATGTTCTTGGATTCGTTGGTGAAAGTGATTTAGGACTTAAAAAACTTTTATCTGGAAATTATGATTATAATGATGATAGTGTTAAAACTCATTTAAGACCTAAACTTTTTTATGATAAATGGCATGATATAATTAATAAATACAAAATAAATTCATCCATAGATATAAGTGATGGACTTTTACAGGATACTTCTCATATTGCAGAAGAATCAAATAAAACTATAGAGATATATGAATCTTCTAATTGGAATTTAGTAAATAGATTTTTTAATAATAAAAATAACAATAAAGAAATATTGAAATCTATTCTCACAGGCGGGGAAGATTATGCCGTTATTTTTACAACTTCAGATGATATACCAGAAGAAAATAATTTAATAAAAATAGGTAAAGTAAAAGAATATTCAAATGTACATATAAGATTTATGGATTCAAATAATAATGAAATTCATTTTGATTCATTAGGATTTGTGCATTGTTGATTTATTCACATATGACAGCTCTTTTACTTTATAATTTTTTATTTTTTATGGTAAAAAGATTTTTTATCACTCACCAAAGAGTTTTTTAAATTTATAGTATTCTAACCGCAACTTTAGTATAATTAAAAATATAAACTTATGAATAATTTTAATTTAAATAATATATAATAATTTATTTACCGTGCTTTGATTATATCAATAATAAAAAAAATTATAAATAAACTTGTAAAAATAATTTTAAATTACTATACTATAATAAAATAGTTCACATTTCAGAAAAATAATCTAAAATAAAATATTTTTATAAGGAGAAAATATGAGAGAAATAGTAATAGCAAGTGCTGTTAGAACACCAGTAGGTAAATTTTTAGGTTCATTTTCCAATGTATCTGCTGTAGAATTGGGTACAATAGCGGTAAAAGAGGCTTTAAAAAGAGCAAATATCAAACCTGAACAAGTTGATGAAACTTATTTTGGATGTGTTATACAATCAGCACTTCTTCCAAACGTAGCAAGACAGATTTCCGTTAATGCCGGAATACCTGTAGAGAAACCAGCATTAACTATAAATATATTATGCGGTTCAGGACTTAGAGCAGTATCTATGGGAGCACAAATGATTAAAGCAGGCGATGCTGACATAGTAGTTGCAGGCGGTACTGAAAATATGAGTATGGCTCCATATACTTCTTCAGCTATGAGAATGGGTGCTAGAATGGCTGAAACAAAAATGCAGGATACTTTACTCAATGATGCTCTTATATGTGCTTTTGAGCGTTATCATATGGGAGTTACTGCTGAGAATGTTGCTGAAAAATGGGGTATTACTAGACAAGAGCAAGATGAGTTCGCATGCAGAAGTCAGAACAGAGCTGAGGCTGCTGTAAAAAGCGGAAGATTTAAAGATGAAATAGTTCCTGTTACAATTAAAACTAAAAAAGGTGAAATAGTAGTTGATACAGATGAACATCCTACATTTGGTACTACTATGGAATCTTTAGCTAGATTAAAGCCAGCATTCAAGAAAGACGGTACTGTTACTGCTGGTAATGCTTCTGGTATCAATGATGCTGCTTCTGCTGTAGTTATTATGTCTAAAGAGAAAGCTGATGAGCTTGGAATCAAACCTATGGCTAAAATTTTAGGTTATGCTACTCATGGTGTTGAGCCTAGAATAATGGGTATAGGACCTATAGAGGCAAGCAGAAAGGCTTTGAAAATGGCTAATCTTGCAGTTGAAGATATGGACTTAATAGAAAGTAATGAGGCTTTCGCTGCTCAGTCTATTGCTGTAGCACGTGAATTGAAATTCGATATGGATAAAGTTAATGTTAATGGAGGAGCTATTGCTATAGGACACCCTATAGGAGCTTCCGGAGCTAGAATACTTACTACACTTCTATATGAAATGAAAAAACGCGGTTCTAAAAAAGGACTTGCTACACTTTGTATAGGCGGCGGTATGGGTACTGCTTTAGTTGTAGAAATGTAATTTACAATTAATAAAATTATGAAGGGTTAAAGCTTAATATTAAGTTTTAACCCTTTTTTATTATTAATGAAATTTTAAATTTAAAAATATATTATCCTATTTATCATAAAATAAAATTCAACAAAAATATAAAATTAATACATAAATAGTAATAACAATAAATCATATTAAGCATATTTAGTTCAATTTTAAAATATTTTTGCATCAAAAAATAGTCAATTTTAGTACCTTTTCTGTTTGTTAAAATTTATAAAAAATATAAAAGAGAAAATGCTTGTAAAAATTTCAGCTGTTGGAAAAGAAAGCCATACTCCTGTCATATTAAAAAGCGATGATAAAATAAATATAGAAGGCATTATAAATATAAAGCCTCTTAATATAGATATTATAAATGATGGTTT
>CASEHG010000306.1 GCA_949287565.1 uncultured Brachyspira sp. | reverse complement strand
TTATTTTTAATTTTAATATTATTAAATAAATTTAAATTATCTTTAATACTGTATTCATCTCTTAATAATGCAGGATTTAATTTATAAATAACTTGATCACTAATAATATTTTTAAATTTTGAGCAGTAAGAATTAAATAATGCTCCAAAAATACCATAAATAATCATAATATTATCTTTAAC
The DNA here is from genome assembly GCA_949287565.1 of uncultured Brachyspira sp. Classification (GTDB taxonomy): domain Bacteria; phylum Spirochaetota; class Brachyspiria; order Brachyspirales; family Brachyspiraceae; genus Brachyspira. The sequence continues at coordinate 2,360 of CASEHG010000306.1, read as the reverse complement.
ATCAATATTATCATCATATACTACTTCTTTAATTTTTAAAATATCACCTTCAACATTAATAAAAGAACCAATTTCTTGAAGATATGGTTTAGAAGGTAAAATAACTTTTGCATAACTTATAGCATTTTTAGATGCATGATGACCTTGATAAATTATATATTTATTACCTAAATTAATATTTTTAAATAAATTATCAAAAGTATTATCAGCATTTAATAAATATAAAGTTTTTAAATTATTTAAATTTGTTTCTTTATATTTAGTTTGAATATTTAAAAATAATTTATTATATAAATCGATATTTGGATATATATAATTAAAATTATTTTTGGAAATAGATGGAACATTTTGAATTAAGATTTTTTTTGCATTTTCAAAGAAATTATATAAAGATTCATTTTTAAATAAATTAATATTTATTAAAAATAAAGGATTATGTTTTTTACATAAAACTTTACAGAAAGGACTATTACCTTCAATGAATTTGATAATAGATTTTAAAGTATAACCATAAAAATAAGTAGGATACATTAAATTATGTTTAGCACCAAAGCTAACAATAGGTAATGCAGTAGCTAAATATTGTTTTCTTAATCTTAAATTTAAAACTGGTAATTCAGATTTTAAATTAGAACCAAAAATTAAACAAGCATCAGCATTACTAACAGCTGTAACTTTAGAATTAAAAATATAATTAGAATTTAAATCATTATTAATATATAATGTATCTTGTACACTATATTTATTAGAATTACCTATAATATCCATAAATTTAGAAGCAGTAAAAATGGTTTCATTATTTAATAATTCACCAAAATAACAACCAAAATTAGTTAAATCAATTAATTTATTAGCTAAATCATTTTTTAATCTAAAGAAAATTTCAGTCCAACTTACTTCAACTAAAGAACGATCAATATTTTGATATAATGGTTTTAATAATCTTTGTTTATATAAACCATCAAAGACATAACGTATTTTATCAGAAATCCAATTAACATTTAAGTCATAATTAATTCTAGGAGTTACTTTAGAAATAATAGCACCATTATAATGTAATGTAATAAATGAACCTAAACTATCTAAAGCATCAAAAGAATTAAATTTAGTTAAATTCCAAGGTCTTGTAGCAAATGCATTAGGTTTTGAAGTTAAAGCACCTACAGGACATAAATCTATAACATTACCAGAAACTTCACAATCAGAGAAATTACTTTCAACATATGAACTAATTTCAGATTGAATACCTCTACCAATAACACCTACAAGAGTACTACCAATAACTTCACTAAAGAAACGAGTACATCTTGTACAGTTAATACAACGATTCATTACAGTTTTTACAATAGCACCTCTTTCTTTATTTAAAATAGCTTTTTTAAAAGAGAAAGTATGACGAGATCTATCAGTACCATAATTATAACTATAATCTTGTAAATCGCATTCACCACCTTGATCACAAGAAGGACAATCCATTGGGTGATTAATTAATAAAAATTCTAAAACATCTTGGCGTAATCTTCTGACTCTTGTACTATTGTAATCAACAGTATCATTAGGACGTACACTAGTTGCACATAAAGGAGATGGTTTTTTATCTGCGCCTACAATACCTAAACAGAGTCTACAGTTACCAGAAACAGGTAATTGATTATGGTAACATAAATGGGGTATTCTTATATTAAGTGAAAGTAAAACTTCTATGTAAGTATAGTTATTCAATTTATTGGAATCTAAAAAGGATTTATTTATTTTAATAAAATTAGCAGGAGAATCAATAGTATTATTCATAGAAATCATTGTTTTATTATTCATCATTGTCATTGTGTATATGTTTTGTATGTATGTAATATATATTAAATTGTATATTTAATTTAAAATTGAAGTCAATATAAATATGATTTATCTTACTATTTACTTATATTTATTCATTTTTTTAACTTTACTATATAGTTTCACTTTATTTATAAGTATTGAGTGCCTCCATATTTATATTATATAATAGTTAATAAATTTCAAACTCCTTAATAATTAAAAATTTAATAATCTAAAAATAAAATAGTAATTTGTTAAGTTAGAATATTACACTATTAATTATAATTTTAAAATTATTAAAAGAATAAACACAATAATATAAAGAAATAAGAAATATAATTAATATTTTTTATTCTTTTACTATTATTAAATTAGACGCCGATAAATGTTAAACACTATATTCTCAATTGATTTATTATTCTTAATTCCTGAATTATTTTTTATTTTCTCTATAATTGTTATATTAGTATATGGTATATTTATTTCTAACAAATATACTTTACTAAATAATAAAAAATATAACACTCCTATAATTACAAGCATTG
>CASEHG010000305.1 GCA_949287565.1 uncultured Brachyspira sp. | reverse complement strand
AGGAAGTTCTAAATTATCTATATCAGCAGATACTTTATCATTGTCTAAATCTTCAGGAAGTTCTAAATTATCTATATCAGCAGATACTTTATCATTGTCCAAATCTTCAGGAAGTTCTAAATTATCTACATCAGCAGATACTTTATCATTGTCTAAATCTTCAGGAAGTTCTAAATTGTCTATATCAGCAGATACTTTATCATTGTCTAAATCTTCAGGAAGTTCTAAATTATCTACATCAGCAGATACTTTATCATTATCTAAATCTTCAGGAAGTCCTAAATCATCGGGATCATCAGATAGTGGATTGTCAAAATCTTCAGGAAGTTGTAAATTATCAATATCATCAGATGCATTATTGTCTGAGTTATCTTGAAAATCTAAACCATCTAAACTATCTAAATCATCAATAGAAGGTAAACCATTATCTTCCGCTGGCATAGAACTAGCCATATGTTCATCTGTAAAAACTGACTTAAAACGATCATAGTCGTTTTGTGATATTTCTTTTGGTAATGCTTTATTTCCTATTAAAAAAGCAATACTTCCTAGTCTTTCTAAATCTTCTATTTTAGGCATATTTCAATCATCTAATATAAATTTTTTAGTTAACATATTAATTATAGTTAAGCTATAAAAATATGTCAACTAAATTATCGGATAATACTAAAATTACAATAGCATATTATTTAGAAGAAATTTCTATTTGTTTATTAAGTTTGGCTATTTTTTCATGATTTCTTCTTGCTTCTTCAGCATTAATAACCATTTGAGTAGATAATTTATTTATTTCATCTTTTAATATAGCAGCATCTATATCTTTTGGATATAAAGCTGTTTCTACTAATATACCTATAACATTATTAGTAACTTCAGCTATACCATCTTCCACATACATATTTATAAGTTTATTATCTTCATTATATATCTTGAGTTCACCATAACCTATTCTTACTATATATGGGCAATGATCCAAATGTATTGAAACATAACCATCATGCGAAGGTATTTCTACATGATCTATCTTTATAGATCTTAATATAGGACCGCTTCTTGTAATTACAGAGCAAGTTAAAGCTTTTTTATTTTTTTTCGAAGTAGCAGTAGTAGTAGCCATATAAAACCCTCAAAATTAAATTACATTTTTATATTTTAAAACAAAAATTATAAATATCAATGAAATGATAAATAAAATTAATAATATTAAAGAAATGAAAAATAAGAATCTTACTACTATTTTTAAAGAATTTATCTCTGAATATATATATTGAAATTCTTTTTTTGTTTTAGATTCCACTTTTTCTATTATTTCTTTTTCTTTTTCATCTAATTTACTATATAGTTTTTTTGTTCTGCTTTCCATAGTTGTTGTTTTTACTAAATCTCCAACCATATTAGCAGATGACAAAACAGTTAATATAACATTCAGCCAGCTCATATATTATTTACCTTTAGCCATTATATTGTACAGATATTCATCAGGTTTTACTATTTGTCCTTTTTTATTTACGAAAGGGTGAAGTGTATAACCTGTAGAGTATAATATTTTTTCATCTTCTTTGCTTCTTATTTCATATTTTAGTTTTAATGATACATTTTTTAACTTTTCAACACTAGTATAAACAACTATAACATCATCATATTTTATAGAAATTTTATAATCTACAAAAGCCTCTTTTACAGGAAGCATTATATCATATTTTTCTTCCATATCTTTATAGGAAATGCCTAACTCTCTTAAAAGCTCTGTTCTTCCTATTTCGAAATATCTTAAATAGTTTGAATGATAAACAACCCCCATTTGATCAGTATCTGCATATATCACTCTTATTTCAGTTTTATTAACATGAGCCATAAATAACTCCTAATGAATATTTATTCTTTAAATTATAACATATAATAGAAAAAATATTTATTTTTTTTATATTTTTTATTATAAAATAGAAAAACACTATATTTATGTATAAATTTTTAAAGTATTAAAATAAATGTTATTTTTTATATTGATATTATATCAATTTTGTATATACTTTATCATTATGAAAAATGGAAAAGTAATATTTCCGGGTACTTTTGACCCTTTTACATTGGGACATCTCGATGTCCTTTACAGACTTGCTGATATTTTTAATAAGGTTTATATATCTGTAGCTGTTAATTTAGATAAATCTCCTACTTTTAGTATAGAAGAAAGAAAAAATATGATTAAAAAAGTAATAGGGGATAATGATACTATAGAAATTGTAACTATATCCGGGCTTGTAACAGAGTATATGAAGCAAAATGATATAAAAGTATTGGCCAGAGGTATCAGAGATAGTGAAGATTTATACTATGAATTAAGAATGTCTAGAATGAATAAATTATTATATCCAGAGATGGATACTATATTTTTACATACATCAGAACATTATGCTTATGTAAGTTCTTCTTTAATAAAGGAAATACTTAAATTTAATGGACCTATAGACGGATTAGTGCCGGAAATAATAGTTGAAGACATAAAATCCAAATTCATAAAAAAATAATAATAAAGATTAGAACATGAAGAATTTTTACCTAGAAAATTACGGATGCCAAATGAATAAGGCGGATTCTAATAGTTTAATAAATTCGCTTATGCAGGAAGGTTTTATACAAACAGAAAATCATGAAAATGCTGATAATATCATAATAAATACATGCAGTGTAAGGGCTCATGCTGAAGAGAGAGTATTTTCAAGAGTTAAATTATTCAATGCAAATAGAAAAAAGAATAAAAAAGACACAAAAATAATAATTATGGGATGTATGGCTCAAACTTCCAAAGAACATCTTGAGAAACTTGGCGTTGATAAGATATTTGATGTATATAATGAAGTTAATATTATAGATTATTTGAAAGATGAGGAAGTTTTTGTAAGGAAATTTAATGATAATTATATATTTAATAAATCTTATGTAGATGAAGATAAGCCTCATAAAGCATTTATACCAATATCACATGGCTGTAATAATTGGTGTACTTACTGTATAGTGCCTCATACAAGAGGAAAGATGGTAAGCAGAAAATCAGACGAAATAATAGAAGAACTTAAAAGATTAATAGATGACGGAGCTAAAGAGATAACACTTTTAGGGCAGAATGTTAATTCTTATGGGCTTGATATTGATAATGAGATTAATTTTACAGAATTATTATACAAATTAGACAAAGTTATTTACGAAAAGGCTAAAGATAAGGTTTGGATAAGGTTTTTAACTTCTCACCCTAAAGATTTTGATAAAGATTTGGCTGATGCTATATGGAATTTGAATAGTTTATGTAAGCATATACATTTACCTTTTCAAAGCGGTTCAGATAGAATATTAAATTTAATGAATAGAAAATACACAAAAGATGAATATGTAAAAAAAGTATCATATTTGAGAGATTATGCTGATGATTTTCCTATTTCTACTGATATAATAGTGGGTTATGCTGATGAAACAGAAGATGAGTATCAAGAAACATTAAATTTGCTTGAAAGTATAGGTTTTGAAGAGGCGTATCTGTATAAATATTCAGAGAGGGAAGGCTCTATTGCTTATAAAAAAAATGTACAGTATGATAAAGCGGTAGGAGCAAGAAGACTTACTAATCTTGTAAATTATCAAAGAGAATTGGCTCAGAAATTATTATCAAAACAAGTTGGTAAAAAAACTTCTGTAATGGTAGATGATATAGCAAAAGATAATATGCATTATCTATGCAGAAGCAAAGAAAATAGAATCATTCTAGTGAAAAAAGAAAAAGAACTTAATATGGGGGATATTTTCAATGCTGAAGTTACAGAGATAAAAAGCCATACATTAATAGGGAAGTTTATTGACTAAAGTTGTTAAAAAGGTTAATTTATGACTTATTTAGAGTATAGTTTCAATGATAATGAGAATAGGGCAGAGGCAAGAAAAAATTTAGAGAATTTGATTCTTTCTATATCTGGAAATCATTATAATAAAAATAACTTAATTATAGAAAGAGAAGAAAATAAAAAGCCTTATTTCAAAAATGAAAATAGTTTATATTTTAATGGTACTCATACTTCAGAATTATTTGCCGCTGTTATGAGTAATGAATATAATGTTGGAATAGATGCTGAAAAGATAAGAGAAAGAGATTATTTTTCTATTGCTGAAGAATATTTTTATAAAAGCGAGATTGAATACCTTAAAAATACTCATAAACTAGAAATAGATTTTTTTACTATATGGACTATTAAAGAAGCGTATATAAAAATGCTTGGCAAAACCATTTTTGATATAAAAAATTCTATAGAAGTTGATCTTATTGAGAGAGAAGTAAGAAATGCTGATGATATATTCTTTGCTTCTTTTATTCTTGATGATTCATATATAATAAGTGTGTGTTTTGATACAAAAAATGAAGTAGATTTAAATGTTCAAGATTTCAATTTAAATATGTTATTTGCTTATCCTACATTACCGAATATTAATATAAATATGTAAATTTGAATTTTATTGCTATTGACTTTTTTAATACTAAATTATACACTTATATTACTTAGTGGTTTTATGTATTAAAACTAAGGAGTATATTTATGCTTAATAGAATATTTTTATCAGCAATATTATTTGCTTTGTCTTTCAGCAATATTTTATTATCACAGGATATCTCTTTTAAAGTTACAGGAATATCTGGCGTAGCTTTCATAGAAAAGCCTGATATAAATAAATCACTTAGGGCTTTTAGAGGAAGTGAAGTACATAAAGAATATAGATTAAGAACATCAGCTGACAGTCAGGTTGACCTTACTTTAAGTAGAAGAGGTGATAAAATAGGTTCTATTGTAGTTCCTCAAAATACTATAATTCTTGTTAATGAGCCTATTTCAAAAGAAAGCGGTAAAGTTTCTCTATCATTATTAGAAGGTTACATTAAAGTTAATATAAATAAGAATGCGGGTGCTATGGTTGAAGTACATACATCAACTACTACTTCTGTTGTAAGGGGCACAAGTTTTGAAGTTGCTTTTGCAGAAGATGGTTCTACTATAGTTGTTCTTGATGATGGTGTTGTTGATGTAGTTACCGATAAGGATAAAGAAGTATTAAATCCAAAAAAGGCTTATATAAATACAATAAATGATCAATCAAATATTATAAATCAAAGTTCTGATAGTGATCCTATAGTATTTTTAAATAAGGGAGAGGAAGCATCAAGAGAAGATTATATAAGTACGATAGAAAACTTAATGACTGCTATGGAAGGCATATCAGATGTAAATAACAATAATGAGAATTTTGTTTCATTAGTTAATGCGGAAGAAGGCGAGAGTAAAATAAATGATATGGAAATGAAGCATTATAGAATGATAGCTGCAAATGAGGGATATTATAATACTATAATAAAATTAATAAATTTATATCCTGATAAAAGAAATGAATTGATTCAATATGCTAGAAAATCATTAGCATTATATACAGCTAATCAAAAAGCTATAAGTAAAATGAATTCAGCTGTAACTAGAACAAGAGAAAAATTCGATAGGATAAAGAAGAAATTTGATGAAAGAATGATGACTACTTCAGCATCTCAATAATATATTTATAGATCAAATATGTTTTTTATATCTGAATTTTTTCTTAATTTAGATATATAGAAATTTCTTTCATATTCAGCAAGTAGTATTTTTGCTCTTTTTATAAATTCATTTTCATCATAAACAATTAAATCTATATAAATATTGTATACTCCCATAGCTCCGCCAAGTACAATTCCTATATCAGCTTCTTTATCTCCGCTTGCAAGAACTTCCTTTTCTAATCTTTCCTGTATTTCATACCTTTCATTTAGTATTTCTTTTCTTGATTCATCATCATCATTTTTATAATCATAAGTATAATATAAAAATATTGCTCTTGCTCCGCATTTTGATATTTCTATTATATCATCTGTATTTTCATTGTAATAATCATTAACTGTTTCATAATATGACGTAGTTCCTGCTATTATATCGTATCTTAATGTATTAGATTGTCTAGGTTCGGAAGTGTAGGCAAGGTATTGATTTATAGGGTTAGTTATGATTTTTTTTCTATGGAATGTTAATGTCTTTTTTATATACTTTTCTAATTCTATAAGAGGCAGCATATTGTTTAATTTTCTATTGCTTATATCAGCATATCTTATATATACTCTTGATAATCCTTCTCCTATAGAATTTTCCATAATCAAGAAGAATATATTATAAGCTTCTTCTTTATCTAAATCATTTAAATCTTTATTATAAAATACTAAGTCAAATTTGTCATTTTCATCATCAAATTCTATTTTTACAAATACATCTTGAGCTTCTATTCTTTTATTATGTATTTCAATAGTGAAGTTTACACCATTAGAACTAGGAATATAAGGCATGAAAGTCCATTTTCCTTTTAATTTTTCAGGCATATCAGATATTATTCTTGGTGTAAGATAAAACAAATAATTTTTACCATCTATATTAAAAGTAAAATTATAATTCCTTCCTATATTAAAAGCTAAATTATCAGATATTATTTTAGTAGCGCTAGATAGAAAATGAATTATATCTTTGTTTTTATATTTGATTATATCATCAATTTCTTTTTCATTATCTTCAAACCATTTCCAGAATAATTTTACTCTTTGAACAAAACTAAGTTCTTTGTCTTCATTTTCAAAGCATAATGAATATAAATTTTTTATATTGTTTGATATTTCTTCAAAATTTTCTATATTTTTTTTATCATGATTTTCAAATAATTCTATAGCCTTACTAAAATATTGTTTAGCAGTATTTTTCTCATTTTTATTATAATAGGCATATCCTGTTCTGTAATACCATAAAGGATCAAATAATCCTTCTTCTCTTATATACATAAGATTGTCTAATGCTTCATCATAATTCTGCACATTATTTAAAGCTCTGGCGAAGAATAAAATTATTTCATAATCTCTTTCTTCTTCATTTATAGAATATATAAGTTCTATTATTTTTTGATGCTTATTTTGACTATGCAGTTCTTTAATCTTTTCTAAAATTTTTTTACTCATTGCTCTATATATTACAATATTTTTATAAAAAAATCTATTTATTTAAAGCAGTAATTTATTTTTTAATTGATGATAGTTTTTTATTTTTATGCTTGACAAAATTACTTTAATGTAGTATTATAGTGTACTCATAGTATTGTATAAAATAAAAATATATATAAATTGGAGATAAGCAATAATGTATGCAATCGTAGAAGTAAAAGGTAAGCAATACAAGGTGGAAAAAGGTCAGGATATTTTAGTAGAATATCTAGGCGATGATGCTAAAGAAGCTCCTGAAATTAAAACTCTTCTTCTTAAAAAAGATGATGAAAGTGTTTTAGTAGGTACACCTTATGTTGATGGCGTTAAAGTAAGTTCTAAAATAGTAGAAATGATGAAAGGCGATAAAGTAGTTATCGGTAAACATAAAAGAAGAAAAGACTATAGAAGAAAAACAGGACATAGACATAAATACCATAAAATAACTATTGAAGATATAGCTGTTTAATGTTTTCCTTTGTTAATGTAGTATACGATATAGAATCGATTATACAAAGCATAACAGTTGAAGGACATGCAGGAATTAAAAAATCCGGTGAAGGTTATGAAGTTTGTATAGCTTTGAGTGCATTGACACAGGCTATGTATAAGGCTTTATCATCTATAGTAGGAAATAGATTTTTAAAGTACAAAATAAATGATGGATTTTTGAGTTTAGAACTTGTTAATTTTGATAAACTTGAAAATGATAAAAAAATAGAGTATAAAATAGTTAGTAATGGATATTTGATAGGTATAAAATCTTTAATTAAAGAGTATCCTGATTTTATAAAATATAAAGAGGAGTATAAAAATGGCACATAAGAAAGGTGGCGGAAGTTCTAAAAACGGACGCGATAGTCAATCTAAACGTTTAGGTGTTAAAGTTTACGGCGGTCAGAAAGTTATATCTGGCAATATTATAGTTAGACAACGCGGTACTCAATTCCATGCTGGAAGAAATGTTGATATAGGTCGCGATCATACTATATTTGCTACTGCTTCTGGTTATGTGAAGTTCCATACTAATAAATTCGGAAAGAAAACTATCTCTGTTGTAACTGAATAATAAATTGAACTTTTGAAAATATTATATCTCAGCTGATAATGAATAATTGGCTGAGATATTTTTGTTTTTTATTTTCTATTT
>CASEHG010000304.1 GCA_949287565.1 uncultured Brachyspira sp. | reverse complement strand
TTATTCTATTGATAGTCATACTAAGAACTCCTTTTTTAGTAATTAACTGCTAATATTAACGGTAATATAAAAAAAACCTTAAGGAATTTATTTAATGCATTTAAAGTTATTTATTTTGTAATTTTTTATAAAAACGACAATTTTTGTCATTAATATATGTTATAATTTAAAATTTTATTTACATATCCCACCCTTTATGCTTTTAGGTATTTATTTTGAAATTGCACTTTTTATTTCTATTATGCTTATTAAGAAATTTTAACACCCACCCAAGCGTTTTTTAAAATTATAGTTTAAACAGCGCACGCTAAGTGAATCAAAAAATATAAATCAGTTAATGATTCAAATTTTATTTATATTTTAGTATATATACACCGTGCGTGAAGCTAGTTGTAAATCTAATTAATACTAGGGTGGGCATGCTTTTACACTATGAACATTAAAGATAGATGAAGTTATAATTTCAAATTGAGGCATAAAATATATATGGGCGGGAATTATAATAAGGTTTTAAAATATTTCATTATATGTTATAATATTATGAATACATAAAGAATATATAAGGATATTTATAATGAAAAGAATTATTGTAACAGGCGGAGCTGGATTTTTAGGCTCTCATTTATGTGAAAGATTGTTAAATGAAGGAAACTATGTAATATCTATAGATAATTTCTTCACAGGCAGTAAAGAAAATATTAAACATTTATTAGACAATAAAAATTTCGAAAGTATAAGACATGATATAACAGAACCAATACATATAGAGTGTGATGAGATTTATAATTTTGCTTGTCCTGCTTCTCCTATACATTATCAGAGAAATCCGGTGCATACTTTTAAAACAAGTGTTTTTGGTATACTTAATATGCTTAATTTAGCAAGGGATTGTAATGCTAGAATACTTCAGGCTTCAACTAGTGAGGTATATGGAGATCCTTTAGAGCATCCTCAAAATGAAAGCTATTGGGGACATGTTAATCCTAATGGTATAAGAAGCTGTTATGATGAAGGTAAAAGAAGTGCTGAAACTTTGATGATGGATTATTACAGAGAGTATAAAACAGATATAAAGATAATCAGAATATTTAATACTTATGGCCCTAGAATGAATGAACATGATGGCAGAGTAGTTTCCAATTTTGTTATACAGGCACTTCAAAATATTCCTATTACAGTTTACGGAGATGGAAGTCAAACTAGAAGTTTTTGTTATTGTGATGATTTAATAGATGGGGCAATAAAAATGATGAATGCGGATAACTTCATAGGACCTGTAAATTTGGGAAATCCTGCTGAAATGACAGTATTGGAATTTGCTCAAAAAATCATAGAAATGACTAATTCAAAATCTGAAATAATTTATAAAGATCTTCCTAAAGATGATCCTATAAAAAGACAGCCTAATATTACATTAGCCAAAGAAAGACTTAATTGGAAGCCTGAATATAAATTGGAAGATGGTTTGAAAAAAACTATAGAGTATTTTGATAATTATTTAAAAAATAAATGATTTAATACAAAGGTATAATTTGTATTATATATAACATATTTAGTATAAATAATTTCGTTTTTTATTCTCTTTATATTTTTATGTATTTTTACAGTGATATATA
>CASEHG010000303.1 GCA_949287565.1 uncultured Brachyspira sp. | reverse complement strand
TTCACTAGGTATTCAAGGCAGTACTAGCAGTGATGGAAATTACACATTTGATAGTCCTGTATTGGGTTTAGGCGGAGTATATAAAGATGATACTGTAAGCGGTAATGGATATGACTATATATTAACTGCTCCTGTTGGTCCAGATCTTGTTGTAGTACAAATGAATCAGCAGGCTAAAGATGCTGTTGATGCTGTTTTAGATATATTAGATGATGCCGGAGGAGAAGCTGTTATTGGAAATTTAGTAACTGAAATAATGAATACTGGAGGAAAGATTGATTTAAGTAATGCTGATAAAATACTTTCAAATACTAATCTTCCAGCAGGAAAATATGAAGAAGTAAAAAAAATATTAGAAGCATCTTCTAATGGTTTTTCAAATGCTGAAACTATAAAGTAAAAATTATGAGTTAATTTTAGAGTATGATTATGAAAAAGAGTTTAATAATATTATTTATTTTATTGAGTTTGTCAAATATTGTATTTGCCAAAGGTTTGCCTTTATCTACTGAAGTTACAGGTGAGGATTACAGTTGGATAAAAGGAAGACAGATGATAAGTTTGAATTTCAATCCAGGTGTATCTGTATTTTCTCCTATGTTTCTTAACACTGCTTTTATACATGGTAAACATATAGCAGGAATGTTAGGTATGGATTTAGGAAGTATAGGTGATTATTTTAATTATGCTGAAATAAAAGGTTCTTCTTGGTTTTTACCTAAAGTAGAATATTCTTTATTTGTGCATAATCAAATAGCGGTTGAAGCTGGAATAGGTGTTTATGGAAGTACATATTTACTTAATATAAGCAAGGATAATGCTGTTAAGTTTTTACAATCTATTGGGCAGGGAGATTATGCTAATGTAGTAGCTTCAGATACCAAATTCAGAGGTTCATTTGTATTTATGCCTACAACATTCGGCGTAAAATTTTACGGCAAGAAAAGACAGTTTTATAATGCATTCCGTTTAGGAATAGATGCATTCTTTTACACTATTGAAACAGAAAATGGTTTAACAGGAATAAAAACTAGTCAGGCAGTATCTGATGCTGCTGTTTATATTTCTTATGAGATTGGTTGGAATATAGAATTATTTCCTACTAAAGAATGGAGAGTTAAACCTATGTTGGATATAGGTCTTTTAGAGATAGGTTATTATGTAAGACCTTGGACAGGAAATTTGTATAATGCAGTACAAGGAAACTTGGGTGTTTTAACAGCAGGTTTTGCTCAATTACCTTTACCTGCTTGGGAAAGTATTCCTGGTTGGGCTCAAATAATTTCTAATTTAAGAATTGGTCTATTCCCTAGAATAGGCGTTAGTATAAGATTTTAATGGATGTGCATTATGAAAAAAATAATAATATTTACATTTGTTTTGATATTATCTTTGAATACTGTAATTCATGCTGCAAGTTATGAAAATGTAAAGCATGCTGTAGGCATAGATTTCGGTACTACTATATTTTCTACTGTAACTTTACCCGGTGTTGCTAATTTAATATTTCAGCCAAAAAATGGTGCTACTGAAAAATTATTTAAAGGCGGTTTTGGTATAAGATTTACATACAATTACAGATATTTACCTAAACAGGCAATAGATGCAACTTTTGGTATATATACTTTCAGCGGTTATTATAATGGTCAGAAAACAATTAATGGAACAAGCCATTATGAAAAATTTTATAATGCTGATGTTGTAGCTATACCGGCTTCTATAGGGGTAAGATTTTATTTCAATAAAAGAGATAAAGATAATGGATTTTTCCTACTTCCTAAAGTTGGTATGACTATATTAGCTGTTAATGGCAGAGATTATAATGCTAATACTCAGCAGAAAAGTGCTATAGCAAATTTTTATATTTCAGGTGAGATGGGATTTAAGATTGATATGTTTACTAAAATGGGAGCTGAATGGCCAGTACGTCCTTTCATAGATATATCTATACTTGATCTTGGTTATTCCTTCACTCATGGTATAAGATTTGTGCCGCTTCCTAGACTTGCTATAGGTGTAGCATTCTAAAAATATATATTAGTTGAATTTTTAATAGGTATAGATAAAAATCTATACCTATTTTTTATATATTTGAATAATTCTACTTTACTAATTTTATATTGTTATCAATGTACTTTACAGTTGTTTTTATATAATATGAGTATAAAAATAAGAATATAATTATTTATGCTAGTAAAAAAAATTCTTGTAAATATATAAAATATTGGTATACTTAATAAACATTTTTTCTAATTTTTTAAATTATCAAATAAGGGAATTATTTATGGGCATTTCTTATAAAGACAGTGGAGTCAGCA
>CASEHG010000302.1 GCA_949287565.1 uncultured Brachyspira sp. | reverse complement strand
TTTTATCTTCTATATTTAATATATCATCAAAAATAAAAGCCTTATCAGATAAATGATAGAAATATGATACCAAACTGATGGCAAGCAATGATATAAATTTATTTTTGGAATGATCCAATCTCTTATCAAAATTATCATCACTATAATATTTATTTAAATATCTAAATGTTTTCCATATAATAGAATAATGTTTATGACTTAGCAATGTATTATTAGCAATGGTAGTCTTTTTTATTTTAGATTCTGATATAGGATATTGTTTTGATAAACTATTTAATTTTAATAATTTATCTAAAGTTTTTTTAATATCAGAAGAATAATCTAAATCATATAAATCGTTTTTTACACCATAATCAATTCTATTTTTAACAATTTTATTTAATTTTCTTAATAGATATAATGTAGTTTGATTTTCTTTTATATCATAAGTAAATCTTTTTTTATCTGCTAAAATCTTTCTTGAATTTGATAACTTAGCCCTTACAGTTTCACCCGGTTTTCTTCCAAGCCATTTAGCAGTTCTTTGAGTCATAGATGTTATTTTACTTAAATGCAGCATTTTAGGCTCTTTTATAATAGAAGTCTTAGGCTGCTTTAAAATTTTATATATATGATTTATACAAAACTCCAAAATAACCTGAAAATTATCTTTAGGCAAATACCTTGAAAATTTATCATTTTTATCTATTTGATTTAATATAATACCAAGCCTTTTTATATAATTTGATAAAGTATCTCTATTATGTTTATTTACCCTTTTATCAAAATGAGAAATAGAATTAAATATATGCTCACTAAACTGTAAAGTAATAAAAGATGATTTTTCAAATGACGGCTCTAAATCATTGATAGATTTATCAATATCATAAAAATGCTGTATACTTTTATTCATATATATACCTCTATATTCTCATATATAATAATTAATTATTGTTTGTTTCTTTATTATTCATTTTTTTATACAATTCTTGTGCTTCTTCACTTTCAAGATACTTAGCACTTCTCCATATAAATTGTTCATCTGGAGTATTCATGGCAGTTTTATAGTCTTCTGACAATCCTTTTACATCAGTATTTATTATATCTCTTATGCCATTTAATGCTTTTAATGTAATTTCGCTTCCTAATTCCATACCTCTTAATTTTGGCATAACTTTATAAACTAATGCTTCTTCAAAAGACAACTCTAAAGCTTTATCATATAAACTTCTATCTTTATTACTGCTATAATAATAATTTATAGGGTGTCTTCTCATATAAATTTCTATAGACTGCCAAATTCTATGTCCCATAGCCCTTCCAGTACCATCTAAAAGTTTATTAATATTTTGTATTATCTCTTTATATTTTGTAAAGCTGTCATTATTTTCTACTATTTTATTAGATGTGATCCAATTCTTCCAAGTTGTGAATTTAAGTTCCTTTTCTCTAGTACTTAATTCAAACTTATCCCTGCTTACAAGTTCTTCAGGTACTGAGAAATTTATTTGATATCCTCTGTCAATAACCTTATCTGATAAAGACTTAGTAGTTTCATCTTCATTCATAGTACCAGTCCATAATATATTATCGCCTATAGCTATAGGATAAGTGTATCCTGTACCTAAATCAACATCTATATATTCTATATTATTATTTCCTCTCCTGCTTTCAAATTTACTTAATAAATCACTAAAGTAAAGTTCTATATGAGCAAGATTCATCTCATCTAATAATACTAATAATACAGAATCTTTTAAATTTTTATTTTTATCAGGTTCATCATTATTTAATGCAAATTGAATCATTGCTCTTAAAAGCGATGTAGAATTATATTTATTATCCAATGAATTAAAATAACCAAACAAAGACTGAGGACTATCCCAATCTGGCTGAACTGGTAAAGATATAAAATACAATCCTCCGAATCTTGAATAAAGTCTAGGAAGTTCTGATTTACCTGTACCGCTTACTCCTGATAATATAGTCAATGGAGACATTTCTGAAGATTTTAAAGAAGTATGAAAAGCATATAATAATCTTTTATTAAATTCTATGCCGCTTTTTTTACATTTATTATATATATTATCAAGCCAATCAATCTCTTGAATTTTATCTTCATTTTCATTTCTTGGTATTAATCTTTCTGTAAACTGTATACTTGCTTTAATATTTTTAATTCTAGTTTCTTTATCTTCAACATTTTCATAAGTTTTTTTAATTTTATCTAATTCACTTTTATATCTGTCAAGTACAGATTTTACTCCTTCACATTCAAGTTTTTGTAAATCTAATTCATTTTGAACTTGAGCTATCTGAATAGTATAGTATCTTTTATTAAAGTCATAATTATCATATTTTTCTTTCAACTTTGAGAACTCTTTTTCTTTTTCTTTATATTCATCATACAATTTATCATAATTTATTGCTTTTTCTCTTATACTATTATATTCATTTTCATCAGGGGAATTAGCTAATCTATTTTTTAATTCATTTATATTATCTTTTAAAGTTGATATAATATTATTAAGTTCTTCTTTGCTTTTACCGCCACTTATTCTTTCAGCATTTTCATATCTTTCTAACTCTTCATTTAATTTCTTATTTTCATTTGAAAGAATTTCTAATGATTTTTCTAATTCATTTATTCTATTATCTTTATCTGCAGTATATTTAACTAATTTATCTTGTGTCTCTTGTTCTATCTTTTCATCTATTCCATTAATCAAATTGTCATATTTATCTTTTTTATCATTAAATTTAGATTCAGCAAGCTCTGATTTTTTTATCTGTTCTTCTAAATCTACTTCTCTTTTTGAAATATCTTTTTCTTTTTTATCTAATTCAGCCCTTCTTTTATCTAAATCATCAAGTATATTTTTTATTGCTGATTCAATTTCTTTTCTTTTATCATCTTTTTCTTGTCTTAATAAAACTATATCTTTTCTTAAACCATCAATTATAGATTTTAACTTATTTTCTTCTTCAGCAAATTGTTTTCTCTCATTATCTATAGCTTCTTTTTCAGCATTTCTAAAATTATTAAATGCATCTTTTTCTTTTTTATCTATTTCAACTCTCTTATCTTCTAATTCCTTATTCATATTTTCTATTTTCTGCTTTTCTTTAGAAAATATATTATCCATATCTTCCTTATTATCTTTTCTTAATTTTTCTATTTCATCTTGAATTTCTTTTATTTTTGATGTTTTTTCTATTTCTAACTTAGCAATTTCTTTATTTAAACTCTCTATTCTTAATAATATAGATTTTTCCTGTTCTTTAAAGCTAGCTATTTTTTCATTAATTAAATCATTTTCTTTTTGCAGCAATTCTTTTTCTTTTTCTTTAATCAAAGCTTCACGTTTATCTAATAAAGACTTATCATTATTATAATTTTCTAATTTTAATTCCAAATCCTGACTAATATTTTTTATTTCATCTTCTTTATCTTTAAATTTTCTATTTTCTTCTTTTAATTTTTTATTTTCTTCTTCTAATTGTTTATTATATTCAGTTTTTTTAGCTAACTGATCTTCTAATATTGATATATCTTTATCATCATTTTTATTAGTCTTACTCATAATATAACTCCTTCATTAATCATTTAATATTTTAATAATAGCATTAGAACATGTAATAACATCTTTTAAAACTACTTCTTTATTATTATAAAAATCATGATCTAAAACATTATATAAAAGCCTAGCATTATGTTCTCTTTTACAATATTTAATCATATATGCAAAAAAATCCGAACACTCTTTAGCTATTAATTTAAAATTTTCAGGCTTGCATAATACAGAATATATCCAATAAAGCATAAGCCTGTCTGTAAAAACTAATTTATCAATTCTTTTATTTAATCTGTTATAAACTTTACTGCCATTCCACCTTTTAATTAAAAAATCAACTTTCAAAAAAGAAGTTTTTTCTATATTTGTAAACCCTTCTTCTTTTGAAACCTCTATAATTGTATCAAAAATAGTAACATTTTGATTATTTCTTTCGTTCATCAAATAATCCCTTACTCTTGACAATACAGTATTTTCTCCTATATCTCTTATTAATAAAAGCATCATATTTTCTAATGCCCTTGTAATATCAACATCAATATCATCATTTAAATATATATGATATTGTACAGTTGAAAGATAGTAATATAATTCTTCAAATTTTTTATTTTTTATATTAATGTCAGACTTTCTCAATATTTCCTTTCTTGCATCATCAATGCTAACATTAATAGTATTATCATTTTTAATATTTGCTTTTAATTTATTAATTTTATCGATATCTATTTTTGTATTATAAACTATTTGAAAAAACTCTATAAAATAATAAATAAATCTATCTATATCTTTAAAGTTAATATCTTCATAATCATTATGAGAAGCATTATCTCTTAATTCTTTTAAAGTTAATAATTCTTTGAAAAAATCTTTATCTTCTTTGGCTAATCTATAATAATAATGGTCTTTATTTTCTAAAGCCTCTAATACACTTATAGCACATAAATGCTTTAATTCTGTTTCATTTTTATATTTTTTTACACGGCTCTTCCTTATACCATAGAAAAAACTAGTATCAGAATCTTCAAATATTTCAAAACCGATTTTAGCAATGATATTATCTAAAATACTTCTATTTTCATCTGTTTTATCACTAATAGCATCATATTGATAATATCCTGCAATATTGCCTTTAACTATAATTTCAAAAGATATATATATTTCTCTTATCAAACTTTCTCTTGCGCTTATTTTGTTTTGAAGATTTCCACCTTCACTATTGATGAAGTTTTTATAAGAAATTAATAATTCAGAAAAAGCCTTTAATATTAAATCTTTATTTCTTTTGAATAAAACAGCATCTTCAAATATAGATTCTATAAATATAAATATTTCATCATAATTTTTTTTATAATTACCAACAGATACTGTATTTAACTCTTTTAGTTTTTTATCTAAACTTCTATTATATTTAGAATATTCAATAATATTTTCATTAAATTTAAAATTATAAATACCTTCTAAAAATGGATGAACAGCATTTAAGCCTGTATTAACATTAGTATCATTATAATATATGTATGAAAGCAAATAATAATTGATTGGTTTATTCATTATATGTATTTTATCTATAACAAAGCTGCCATTTTCTATACTAGAATCATACATTGACATATTATCTCTATCAATTGTATTGTTATAATACTCAATGAATGCTTCAAAAACATCTTCCTTTTTTACAGTTTTAGGTACTTCATTATCACAATTAATAATATATATTTCTTGAGGTTTATATCCTTTACTTATAGACATATATAAATAATCCCTATTATCTGAATCAGCAGTATTAATCTTCATAGATTCTAAATCCATTTCTGGAACAAATACATCTAAAAAACTTTCACTTACTAGATTATAAAAAAAGTATCCAGCAACAGAATCATTATCATCTATAATTTCTCCATTTAATGCATTTTTACCTTCTTCTGTAACGGTATTATTTACATAATATCCAAGCCCTTCAAGTTCATCTATAATATATTTTACAAGCTTAATATCTATATAGAAATTATTTGCTATATCATCTAAATCACAATTTTTATAACATAAATATTTTAAAATAATTTTTTGAAAGAAATTTAATCGTTTATTTGATATTTGAGGTATAACAACTTTATAGCATAAAACAGGAATCAAAATATAATAATATTTAAAATTCTTATTTTTATTTTTTATGTAATCAGATGCTATAATAGTAGTCTTTTCAGCAAAAAAATTATTATTCATTCAATTACCTTCCCATATTCATTATTCATGCAAAGATTAGCAAATTCATATATAGCCCTAACTTTTTCTTTAGCCTTATTAGTAGTAAACATAGATAAATCACCAACCGATATTAATAATTTCTTTTGTCTGCTCATACTAACACATAATCTATTTTCAAACTCTAAAAATCCAAATATATTATTTTCATTACTCCTCACCATAGATAGATAAACTACATCAAATTCTCTTCCCTGAAAAGCATCAACTGTACCAATAATAAGTTCATGCTCTTTACGTTTTTCTTCAGAAGTACAATTATTAACAGCCTCTCTTATAATATTAACTTGATCTCTATAATAAGTAATAATACCAAATGTTAAACCTTTAGAGTATTCACTATTAAACATTTTTTTTATATGTTCTGCTATTACTTCTGCCTCATCTTTTCTTTTATATCCGGTACCAACCTTTTCTTCTATCTTATATTTATTTTTATTAACATCTATCCAAACACAAGCCTTATCTTCTATATCAGGCAATTTATGAGAAAATTCTTCAGCTGGTCTTGGACTTTCAATCAATTCAGAATAAGGCTTATAAAAATAATCATTTACAAAATTACCCAAAACAGGATGCATTCTATACTGTTTATTTAAAGTTACTGTCCTTTTTATACCATCTTGTTTTTCCAAATCTTTTGCAGTTTTCCAAAGGTATTCAAACATACTTTTTTCTATTTTATCTTTTACCTCATCTTTTGGAAACTCATCTTTCTCTATAATCTTATCTAATATTTCTCTATCTGTTATTTGAGGTAATTGCCTATGATCCCCAACTATAACAATACCGCCCTTTGATAAAGACATTGGTATAATTAAATCAAGCGGATTGCTTCTAGCTGCCTCATCTAAAAGTACATTATCATAAGAATAATCTAAAGTTTTATTTTTA
>CASEHG010000301.1 GCA_949287565.1 uncultured Brachyspira sp. | reverse complement strand
TTTTATATAATTAGTTATTTTTGATTTAAATTTCTTTTTTGTTTTAATATACTACTATAACACCCACCCAAAATGTTTTTATATTTATTGTTATATTACCGCCATAAAAATAAGAGAAATAAATGGATCTAATAAAAATCTTAATATTAACAAAAAAGAGAAATGATTTACCATACGTTTTTTAATTATTAATAAAAAAGCCTATGCACTTAGCGCATAGGCTCAATAGGAAAAAATAAAGCTTATTCTTCTATATTTTCTATTATGTCGTTATATTCGCTGATTAATAAATTATATTCTTCATCGTCTAAAAAAATACAATCATTATTCAAACTGTTTAATAATCTGCTCATTTAAATCTCCCTTTTTAATTCATAAATAAACCTTAATTTTTTATGATATATATTGAGTTTATCATAAGTATTTATGCTAATAAAATAAGAAATTAATACAGAAAGGCAATAACTTTTTTAATATATATATATAATACAATAATAAAAAAGCCTATGCATTAACTGCACAGGCTTAAGGAGAAACAAATAATATTGTTCATTCTTCATATTTCCTCATTATTTCATAATATTCACTTATTAATAGCCTATAATCTTCATCATTAAGAAAAGTACATTCATTATTTAAAATATTAAATAATTTTGTCATAATATACCTCCTTTTTCTTCATTCATAAATAAACCTTGATTTTTATGTGATATATTAACTTTATATTGTAATTAATTATCACAACCGTATATTAATAATATAACAATTTGTATGATAAAAGCAAGAAATTTTTTGATAGGTTTTACAGGTTTAATTTAGCATTATTTATTGTATTATATTTTTGTACTATTAATCATATTGAAGTAGCATGAAAAATAAATAAAATAATAAGTTCAATAGCCTTGTATTTAGAAATTGATTAATTTGATATTATAGAGTTATTAAGAAATAGGGCAGTAACAAAAAACATTAAGTAAACTTAGTTAATAAAATATAAACAAAGTTTTCAATAAATATATATAAAAAAAGCAATGCATTTTGTTTATGCATTGCTTTATATATTTTCATTGTTTTATTATTATAATAATTAGTATCGCCAAATTCCCCAAATATCTATTCCGCCGCCAAATGCATTATATATATTAAAGTCAGCACTTTTTTTCATTATTCCCTGACCTTCAGCATATCCTGTAAAACCAAATGTGAAATTTTCTACTAAAGTAATCCTAGCTTCTCCCTCAATTCCATAATGCAAATTATATTCACCATCCACCTTATATATTTTACCTTCAAACATAAGTCTAGGCATTACATAGGTATATATAGCGCCTAATTTAGCCTCAAATTTTGCTGGTAATAATACATAGAAATACATGCTGTCAGTAGATCTTCCTCCTTCATCATCATAAAGATAATTAAGCAGGGCATCTTCCGCATATCCGGCATCTATAGCAGCCCATCTAGCTCCTATACCATAATAGAAAGCCAATTTTACAGGAAGACTTATCTGTACAGGATAATTATCGAACCTTGTAAGCATTATACTTCCATATAAAGAACCTCCTATTACCATAGGGGCTATTTGTGTACCGCTTACATTATTTGTAACACTTGAAAGCTGTATACCATAATGAAGCGACATTGTAAATTCATCTAATAGTCCGCCTCTGAACATAAAAGAAAATTTAGGTGTTGTGCTTAATGATAATTTTCCGCCATAATGTTTCTGATCAGCAATAGAAAATGAAAAAGGTAAAGTAAATCTATATTTCTCCATGGCTAAGCCGAAAGAAAATGAATGGCTATGAGCAACAGGCATATTTTTTTCACTAAGATCATTATATAAATTAAATTGATATCCAAATCCGAATATACCATAGCTCAGTCCTACAAATCCTTTAGGTAAAAATGCTAACTTTCTTTCTCCGGCAGCATTTGTTTTATTATCTACTATATGTGATAAATCTAATATTGATACCCCTAATTTTAAAGGTGTATTATGATTCATAAGCGGAGCAAAATCGTATATTGTACTTACTCTGTCAGATCCAAATCTTGTTGAAGTAACTCCTTCTATTAAGTTATGCATATTATCTTTATCTACTATATCGTCTATAGCAAAAGCAAAAGAATTTAATATTAGCAGCATCAGGAATATTATTTTTTTCATTTTTTCTCCACTTGTCTTATAGTTATATTACAAAACAGATTTTATTTAATAATGTAAATGTAATTATATATTTTATATAATTTAATTGCTACACTAGTTTATAGCAGAAACACTATTTTTTCAAGTGCCTATTCTATACATATTTTTATATCATTCAAAAAGTAAATTAAAAGGTATTTTCTTCCGATAAATTCACATACGGAATTAAAAATGATAAAAGATTTTTTTTATTTTATAGTTATTATACTATCTAAAACTATAATAGATTTATTTAGATCATTTGGTAGTATTATAATATTCGGATTTATTTTATATGTTCTATCATCTATCACTAGAAGAATATTTGCTAAAACATTAGGCTCTAAAACAGAAGTATATATTACAGGCTGGATAGGAACCCCTATACATGAACTATCTCATGCCTTATTTTGTTTATTATTCAAACATAAAATTAATGATATAAAATTATTCAATGCAAAATCTGATACTATAGGATATGTTCTTCATAGCTATGATTCAAGAAGCTGGTATCAGCAAATGGGCAATTTTTTTATAGGGGTAGGGCCGATTATTATTGGAACTTTGATAGTTTATTTATTATTTATATTACTAGCCCCTGAATTAAAGAATAATATATTTGAAATACCTGTTATTAAATATAAACAAGTATTTAATTCGGATATACTTTCAATATTCTACTATACAATATCAAATATATTTGTATACACTTACAATATATTTATCAATATTATAAAAAATGTTATAGAGTATTCTTCTTTTAAAAATATTACTTTTTGGATATTTTTATATTTATCAATAGCAATAGCTTCTCATATGGAATTAAGCCCTGCTGATATTTCTCATGCTTCAAAAGGTATTATAGTTATATTTGCTTTATCATTAATATTAAATACATTATTCATTATAATGAAAGTGTTTTTTAGATTTGATATTCCTATTTTTATTAATCAGTTTTTTAATAAAATTTTAGAAACTTATAATATGTTATTGATATTTTCGGCTATAATATCATTATTCAATTTTCTAATATCATATATAATTTTAACTCCTATTAATTTAATAAAAAATAGAAGTTTAATTAATCCATTTACAAGCTAATTAGGTAAGCTATTATTCTGATTTCAAAAAATATAATTAATATTTAGATTTTAGAATAGTTTTAAGAAAAAATAAGATTGTTTATTATTGTTTTTTACCAAATTTATTTTTAACAAAATTACTTAAAATATTCAATTTATCAGCAGTAGCCTCTTTCGATGCCTCTAAGTTTTGGCTTTCTATTTCTTCATAAACTTCTTTTCTGAATATTTTTACATTTTTAGGAGCATTAATACCGAGTTTGATTTGATCGCCTCGTATATCTACAAGCATTATTTCTATATTATCTCCTATTACTATGCTTTGATTGATTTTCCTAGAAAGTACAAGCATTGTTATGAACTCCTTTCTTCTGTATTGGTATTTGCTGAAGAGTCATTATCTTCTAAAAGAATGGAATGTCTTGTTGTGTATTTATCACCTGAAACAGTACATTGTTTAGCTTTATGATTTTTAATATTAAAAACTACAGGTGCAACTAAATTAGCACTCATAGATTTAAAATCACTATTTGGAATGCTGACAATAGTAAGAAGGTATAAATCTTCATTATTCTCTATACCTAAATATTTTATATCATCATCATGTACATCAGGTTCATAATTTTTGAATATCAAAAATGGATCTATAAGTATAAAGCATACATTTTTATCATCTTTAGATTGAAGTATTTTAAAAGTTCCTTCCTCGTCCATATTGACAAGATAAAATTCATCATAAGCCTCAAATGCTAATATAGTACCATTTAAGTGATATAATGAATCATCTGAAACTTCTATTTTTCCTAGTATCCTAGATTCTATTTCCGGCATATAATTATTTCCTTTTATACATTAATAATATTTTATATTGTCAGCATTTTATTTTTTATCTTATTTTATTATCTTAAATAATCCATAAGAGTTCTGCCTAATAATCTTCCTGCTGTTTGTAATGAAGCATTATGAGCATATTGCCACATATTGAAATTAACAATTTCTTCAGCATAGTCAATATTTTCATTTTTAGCCAAAGCCTCTTCAATAGCTAATTTCTGATCTTCAAAGCTAGCATAACCCATATCAAGTCTTGTAACTTTAGAAGATGCATTAGCCTGAACAGTAGCAACATTATCCAAAGAACTATCTATATAACCCAAAGCCTCACTTCCTATAGCTCTTACATCATCATTAAGCATAGCATCTCTTAAATAAATAAGAGTTTCAAATACGCTTTTTCCTGTAACTAAAGCACTAGGTTCATAGTTGTTTTCTGGATTATTAGCAGCACCTTCTCTTACTAATCCTATATCTTGTAAAACTGTACCGCCTGCTAAATCTTGTAAAAGTATTTTATGAGGAGAACCTGTTTTTAATTGTATAACTTTTTCTCCGCCTCTTAAATCTCCTATACTTGCACTTACATTACCATTAGCATCATTTATTCTTTGAACTATAGCTTCAATATTATCGCCTTGCTTAATATTTACAACCATATCATCTATCATAATATCCTGATCTTCAGCAGCAACATAAGTTGAAGCATCTGTTGTAGATATTATTTCCATATCAGTACCCCAGAAAGCATAATTACCTGGAGTGGCTACATTGATAAGCTGTCCATTTTCTACTTCTCTGTTTTGAGCATTTCCATCGCCTTCATACATAACAGATTTTACTATAGAACGACCTGCCTTTTCATCATATCCGTAGAATGCTCTGAAAGGTGCTGTTTTTATACTTGTTCCTGAGAATATATACTCGCCTTTGCTTTGAGTTTTTGATATATCATATATTCTCTCTATCATTTCTTCTACTTCCATAGCCATTTTTGCTCTGTCATCTGCTCCGTAAGTGCTGTTTGCACCTTGAACTGCTAAATCTCTTGCTCTATTCAAAGCCTGAGTGATAGCTGACATAGAATCATGTGCTACGCTTAATTTTTCTTTACCATCAACTATATTGCTTTGATATCTGTCTACTGAAGACATTCTAGTTCTATAATATATAGAATTAATAGTTGAAGTAACATTCTGGTGAGGGTACTGCACCCTTTGACCAGTAGATAATCTAGTTTGAGAAGCTTCCATCTCATTATAGTTTCTTTTTATTGTACTAACTGTTCTATTAAATTGGGCTTGTTCAGTAACTCTCATTTTTTATCTCCTGTTTTAATATAGAAATGATTTTTATATCGTTTCCATTTTCGTAATAATCTAAAAAACTTTTACTATTTTTTTTATTATTGCTATGTTCGCCTACGCCTACAATGAGCAAATAAATAAATTTATTTGCTGGCTTCGGCTCACTTTTTATATTTTTATTATTGCTATGTTCACCCACCTGTATGGTGCCTACTTGGTGGCTTCGTCTCACTTTTTTTATTATTGCTAGCTATAAACTCGCTTTTAATAAGCTGACAACTTCCTTAGTTAGTTTAAGCTGCTCGTTTATAGTTTTAATTATAGCATTTAAATTTTTATTATTTTTATAATAATAAAAACTATTCTTATTATCGGAATATAAATTATAAAAAACATTCATACATACATATAGATGATATTAAATTTACTTTATAAAAAAATTACATTTCCGTTAATATTATGTTAATTAAATATGTTTATGGAGTATTAATATTTTATGATAATTATAAAAGAAAGTATTGAAGTTTCAGAAATTAAGAATATGCTTGGAAATTTT
>CASEHG010000300.1 GCA_949287565.1 uncultured Brachyspira sp. | reverse complement strand
ATTTTAAAGGATAAGTATGATTAGTTTTTTTAAAACTCAATCCACAGAAGCCAGACGTGATTTAATACTTCATGGCCCTATTACTAATACATTGATAATGTTATCTATTCCTACTCTTATAATGAGTATAGTTCAGTCTATGATACCATTAATGGACGGACTTTTTCTTAATAATGTTGCAGGTACTGTTATAGCAAGCAGCGTGCATTTTGCAGAACCTATAATCAATATGATGACAGCATTATCTCAAGGTTTGGGTGTTGCTGCTATGGCTATAGTAGGGCAGTATAATGGGCTAGGGGACTTTAAAAATGCGAAAAGAATATCCACACAGATAGTTGTTATAGGCGTAATGTTTGGTATCGCCATGGGGCCTACTCTATATGTTGTAAGTATATTAGTATCTATGAATCTTCTTCCTAATATTAAAGAGAATGTATTTACATATTTATCTTTATACAGCTTTGTTATGCCTATGACATTTTTAGCTGCTTTATATAATGGTATAAAAAATGCTAATGGTAAACCGGAAGCCACTCTTATAAGAAGTATAATATTATTGCTTTTAAAAGTATTATTTAATTTTATATATGTTTATTTACTGCATTTAGGTGTAGTAGGAAGTGTATTAGCTTCATTTTCAACTTATTCTATAGTAACAGTTTGGATGTATTATGATTTATTTATAAAAAAAGGAGATGATAAATTATCTCTAAAAAAGTTTAAATTTGATCCCAGCGTATTGAAAGAACTTATGATTATAGGTGTTCCTTCAATGCTTAATACATTTTTAACTAATTTCGGATTTTTTCTTATCAATACAGAGGTTGAAAAATATGGTGCTGCTGTATTAAACGGACAGGGTATATCTAATAATATAGTTAATATATGTTTCAATTTTACTGCTGCTTTTGGTTCTGCCGTTACTACAATGGTTAGTATGAATATAGGTGCTAAGTATAATGATAAAGCTAGAAAGTCTTGTTATACAGGAATTATAATGTCGGTTATTACTTCTGTTGTTCTTATAGCTATTATTATACCTCTTACGCCTCATCTTACTATATTATTTACTAGGGAAGCTGAGGATTTATATGTAGCTAATAAATCTCTTCCTATATTTGCTTTTGGTGTATTAGGTTTTGGTATAGCTATGGTTTCTCAGGGGGCTTTGATTGGACTTGGAAGAACTAGAATACCTCTTATAATAAGCATACTTAGAATATGGCTTTTAAGATTTATATTTATTCTTTTAACAAGCAAGTATTTGTCATATTGGTCAGTATTCTGGGGCAATTTATTTTCAAACACTATGGCTGGAGTAATAGCACTTGCCATAATGTTAAGAGTACCTTGGGTTTCTGTTATTAATTTGAAGACACAAAATAGCCTTGTTTTAAGGACTAGATTATTTGTAGATTCTTTAGGGGCTAGATTATTCCCTAAAAATATTGGTAAGAGAAAAGATTATGTTCAGAAGATGAGAGAGAAATTAAGTAAAATAAAAGACCCAGTTAAACTTGTTTTGTTTAGAGAGAAAGAATTAGAAAAGATAGAGAGAATGCAGGAGAAAGAAGAGAGAGAAAGACAGAGAGAAGAAAAGAGAAAATTAGAAAGGGCAGAATGGAAAATGCAGCTTGAAGAGATGAAAGAATTGAGAGAGAAGAAAAATCAAGAACGTAAAGAGTATAATGAAAATAGGAAAAGAGAGAAAGAAGCTAAAAAATTACAAATGAAGCAGGAAGTTCAGTCTAGAAGAGAGGCAAGACATAGATTAAGAGAAGAGAAAAAAATAGAAAGCCAAAAACGCAGAGAAGAGAGAATAAATTTAAGAAATAAAAATAATGATGCCAAAAATAATTGAGAGAATGAATATTTATGAATAATACAACTTTAATAATATTAATAGCTGGAAGCTCAAGAAGATTTGCCGGTAAAGTAAAAAAACAATTTATAAAGGTTGATAATAAGCCTATATTTATTCATACTCTTATAAATATGCTTAAATTTAATTTTAATAATGTTGTTTTGGTGAGTGCCGAAGAAGAGATAAAAAATATAAAAAAATATATAGAAAAAGAAGAGCTTATCAAAGAAAAAATAAAGAAGAATATGCATTATGTAAATGGCGGTAAAGAGAGAGTATATTCTGTATATAATGCTATGACTTTTTTGAATGAGCATAGAGAAGATATTAAAACAGATTATGTATTTATTCATGATGGTGTAAGACCTTTAGTGAAGAAAAAAGAAATTACATTATTGTATGAAACAGTTTTGAAATATGATGCTGCTATATTGGCTTCTAAGGTTGTAGATACAATTAAAAAGGTTAATGAAGATAAAACTATAACAGATACTATTGACAGAACTTATCTTTATAAAGCAGCCACTCCTCAGGGTTTTAAATTTGATAATTACATGAAAGCTATAGAAATGTATATAAATGATAAAGATGCTGGCTTAGTTACAGATGATGCTGAAATATACAGTAAATATTTAGGAGATGTAAAAATAGCTGAATGTTCCTCTGATAATATAAAGATTACTAATAGAGAAGATTTAGATATTTTTATAAAATTAAGATAAAATCATATTAATTATTTGCTTTTTTTTTTATTAAATGGTAAAATTTTAATAATAAGTTATTAGGGGCAATATATTTTGAAGTGCAATATCTGTGGTAAAGAAAAAGCTGTATTATATATCCAAGAAATAATAGGTAATGAACGCAGACAAATCCATATATGTAAAGAATGCGAAATGAATGGCAATATTATGGAAAAATGCCTAGAATTAGAGTTCAATAATATTGATACCATATTTCCTAATTATAAATCATTGCCTTCCAAAAAGAAGAAGAAAAAAACTCCGAATTCTAATAAAATATGCAAAGTTTGCGGGTATTCTTTAGATGATTTTCTAAAAACAAATGTAGTATCTTGTCCTAAGTGCTATGAATATTTTAAATCAGAACTTAGTAAGCATATTAAAAAAATACATAGAGAAAATAAGCATATAGGAAAAATATCAAACAAGAATTTAACAAATAAAGATATAGAAGCTAAAATTAGTAAATACAGAGAAGAAATAGAACTTCTTATAAAAATAGAAAAATACGAAGAAGCTGCTTTGATAAGAGATAAATTAGAACATTTGAAAAAAGATTTAATATCTAAAAAAACTAAGAGCGAAAAAAAAGATGTCCGTTAATAATACAGCAAATTGGATATATAAAAAAGGTGAAGATGATAATATAGTATTATATTCTAAAATTTCAATTTATAGGAATTTAGATGATATTAGATTCTTTCACAATATGGATAAAGAAGATTTTAAAAATACAGAAAATATTTTAAAATCTAATATAGAAGAATTAAATCTTAATTTATCATATAAAAAATTAATTGATATTCCTGCCATTAACATTAGAATGCTTATAGAAAATCTTACTATACCAAGCAATAAGAATATAGTACATGCATCATTATTCACAGATGAAGATGAGGATATATCTCTATTAATAAATTCAAATGAGCATTTAGAAATTCAAACTATAGCAAGAGGATTAGAATTAGAGAATTGCTTTAATAAAGCTTATGAAATAGAGAGTTCTTTAGATCAGAAAATTGATTTTGCTTATGATAATAAATTCGGATTTCTTACAAGTTCTCCAAATATAATTGGTACTGCAATGAGGGCTGAAGTTTGTGTGGCTGTGCCTTGCCTTGCTTGGAAAACTCCTGATAATATAGACTATATAATAAGCGAATGCAATAAAAAAGGGCTTGAAGTTAATTTAAAAAACGGAGTATTAAATATAAGCAACAATATCATGATAGGGGTTACTGAAAAATTTATACTTGATACTATTATAGAAAAAGTTAAAGAAATATCCGAAAAAGAAAAGAAGATAAGAAACAGAATAAAAAAACTTGATAGAGTAAAAGCAGAAGATAGAATATATAGAAGTAATGCGGTATTATTGTCAGCGAGGTCATTAAAATATAGAGAACTTATCAATTATAGTTTATGGCTTAGATTGGGTATTTATTATGATATTATAGATAATATAAATTTGGATACTATATATTATATGGCATTTGTTGGAAAGAATGCTCATTTAAAGCATTTATATGAAAAGAGTAACTATTATAGAAATATAGATGAAATTAGAGCTAATGTTATAAGAGATATATTAAAAAAATAGTTATTTTATAAAGTTAATCTCTACATTGTATTTAAAATTAAAATTCATACCATAAACATTAAAAGTTAAAATTATATCAGCATTACATTTAAGACTTTCTGATTTTATAGCATCTAAAGCTGTTTGAAATAAATCTATATATTTTGCTTTAGATTTCATATTCATTTCTCTAGAATCATTTGCAGGAATTTTTATGATATTTGATTCTTCAGATGATACTGAATTTGCAAATATATCACCTGAAGAATTAATTAGGTTTATTTCAAGTTTTTCTATTGGAATCTCAAAAGGTAAATTATTTTTTATTTCAAGTAATGTGTTTAATGTAATATCAGATAAAGTCATATTATCTATAGAGGCTGATTTTACTGTTATATCAGGCTTATACTTTTCTATATATTCCCTTGTAATTTTATCAGCCTCTGATTTTACTCTAGAGCATGATGCTGCTGCGATTAATAATAAAATTGATATTTTTATTAATTTCATTATTCTTTAAATGTTAATTCTTTAGTATAAGGGAACTCAAATTTCATTCCATATACTGTAAATGTTAAAGTTATTTTAGCATCGCATTTAAAAGATTTTGATTTTATGGCATCAAAAGCTGTTGTAAATACATCTAAATATTTTGCTTTAAAATCTAAATTAATATCTCTTGCCTGATTTGCAGGTATTTTTAATGTTTCTACAGAAGTAGCTGTGGCAAAAGTTTTTCCTGAGGTATTAACAAGATCTATTTGAACTTTATCTATAGGAACTTCAAAATCCAAATTATTCTTTATTTCAAAAAGTGTAGTTAAAGTTATATCCTGTAATGTTACACTTGATATTTTCGCACTTTTTGCTCTTACATCAGGTTTATGTTCTTCTATGTATGCTCTTGTTATTTCTCTTGCTGATGACTGTAATGTTTCGCATGAAGATAATACAAATAGCATTGATAATATTGAGATTATAACAGTTATTTTCTTAATCATAAATTATACCTTTTTATTTAATCATATTTATATAACAAATATAACTAAAAATAGTAATATATAAAAATCTATTATTACTTATAATTAAAATAACTGAAATTATTGTTTTATGAATTATATAGATGTTTTATAATATCAAGTATATCAATATTATGCTCGTAGTTTTTTAAATTTATTGGTATTATAGAAAACATGTTTAATTTACCAGTTATTATATGAATTTTAAATATTGATTTTTTTAGATTAAAAAAGCTATTTATCAAGTTTGATAATTCTTTATTGTATATAATTACATTAAAAGTGATATCTTTACTTTCTTTTGATTTTATTGATATATTATCGCATTCAATATAAGCGAATTTTTCATTCAAGCAATTAATAAGATTCAATTTTAGATTTTCTAATTTTATTTTTATAGGATAATTATTTTTTATATTTAATGTTATTTGCAAATATGTGCTGTCCCATTCAAATTTTTGCAGAACAATATTTTTAATATGAATATCTATATGTAATTTCATTTATAAACAGATTATTATATTATAAAAAAAGTTACAATCTGAATCAGACTGTAACTTTTAATTATATAATTAAATATTAATTAGCTAATTTTAAATTGCATTCATGCTCTTCTTTTTTGTACATAGCCTGTCTTTTCATAAGAAGATCGAAATCGATTAAATGTCCGTCAAATTCAGGACCTTCAACGCATGCAAATTTAGTTTGATCTCCTACTTTTACTCTGCAGCATCCGCACATACCAGTACCGTCTATCATAATAGGGTTTAAGCTAACAACTGTAGGAAGATTATATTTTTTTGTAAGTAAAGCAACAAATTTCATCATAATAGCAGGACCTATAGCTATAACTTCAGAAATTTTTTCGCCTCTTTCATATATTCTAGTAATCATATCAGTTACAAGACCTTTTTCTCCGTAACTTCCATTATCAGTACAGATAAGAACTTCATCAGATATTTTTTTCATCATATCTTCCATAATGATAAGTGATTTATCTCTAGCACCTAATATTGAAATAACTTTGTTTCCAGCTTTATGATGAGCTTCTACTATAGGATGTAAAGGAGCAATACCTACACCTCCTCCAACACCTAAAACTATACCATCTTTTTTTTCTATATGAGTAGGCTGACCTAATGGTCCTATGATATCCATTATTTCATCGCCAACTTGAAGTCCCATAAGTTTAGTAGTTGAATAACCTATACTTTGAGTAACTATAGTAATAGTACCAGCTTCTGCGTCAGCATCGGCTATAGTTAGGGGTACTCTTTCTCCTTTCTCATCTAGTCTGAATATTATAAAATTACCAGCTTTACGATGTTTAGCAATATCCGGAGCTAGTACTTTCATCATGAAAACTTTTTCTGACCATTGTTCTCTGGCAACTATTTTATAGCCCATAAAATTCTCCTTAAAATATTAAAAATAAAAAATAATTATTCTGCTGAAGAAGAATTATTTTCTTCTGCTGCTGTATTTTCTTCAGTAGTATTTTTTATTAAATCAGAGTGTTTAGGTATTTTTACGCCTAATCTTTCTACTAAGCGAGCTTTTTTACCAACTTTATTTCTAAGATAGTAAAGTTTAGCTCTTCTTACTTTAGCTTTTCTTATGATATCAACATGATCTATTCTAGGAGAATTCAATAAGAATATTCTTTCAACGCCTACGCCGTAAGATATTTTTCTAACAATAAAACTTTTATTAATTCCTTTTCCGCGAATAGAAATAACAGTACCTTCATAAGCCTGTAATCTTTCTCTATCGCCCTCAATAATTTTTACCCATACTTTTACTGTATCACCTATTTCAAAAGGCAGTATGGCTTCTTTTTTATATTTTGCTTCTACTAATCTTATCTGTTGATCCATTTGTAATATCTCCTAATTAATTTTATTTATATTAATGTTATTTAATTTCTGTAAGAATCTAAAATAAACAAATATAACATTATAGAATATAGTTGCAATATTCTATCATAATATGTTAATTTTATCAAGTAAAATTCCAAAATAAATTTTAATAATATTAATTTTGTAAATTTTCTAAAAATATTATTTTAGAATCAGAAACCTCCCAATTAGTATTAACATTTTTCTTGTATATCATTTCAAACATCATTTTACCGGCATTATATCCTTCTGTAAATACGGCTTCCATAACAGTAAATGATATTACACCTGATTTTATTAGGTTTTTTATGCTTTCTGCCATACCATGAGTAACTATTTTCTTGCCTTCTAATATGCTTTTATCTATCATATCATAAATTTCCTGAGCATATCTATTAATATATATTCCTTTAATATCATCTTTAGAACATATTTTTTTTATAGTATGTATGCTGTCATCTATATTTCCGCAGTAAATAGGACCCATTATATCTATTTTTGTATCTTTTATTCTTTGTAAAAAGCCTTCTAAATACATTCCTGAAGAAATATTATCATCTCCATTATCTATAATAAGAAGTTTTTCATTATCTCTCAAAAGATTAGAAACTATTCCAGCCACTATAGAGCCTTGTTTTATATGATTAGGTCCTACATGCGGTATATTTTCAGATAATCTTGTTCCTATAGATATTATATTAATTTTTCCGAAATATGGTTTTAGTATATTATATATTATTTCTTTATTTAAAGGAGTTATTATTAAACCATCTATATTCCCTTCTTCAAGGATATTTTTCAAAGTTTCTATCTGTTTATCTGGAGAATGTATTTCTGTTGGAGTGATTTTTAGATTATAATTATATATAGAATATTCTTTTTGAATAGTATTAAGTCCTCGTACTATTTCTTTTGTATAAAATTCATTAAAAGAATTGGCTATAAGACAATGAACAGTCTTTTCTTTTTGATTTGCCAAAGAGCTTCCTATATAATTTTTTTCATAATTCAGTTCTGAAGCCAATTCTAATATTTTGGATTTAGTTTCTTCTTTGATAAACTCGCTTCCATTTATAGCTCTAGCCACAGTTGTTCTGCTTATTCCGAGTCTTTTAGCTATTTCTTTTTGTGTTACTCTTTTGAGATTTTTTAGTTCTATTACATTATCGTTCATGATGCTTTATACTATCCAAATATTTAATTAATTATATTATAGTAAAAGTTTTAATTTTTGCAAATATAAATGATATATTTTCATTTATTGAAACATATGTGAAGTTTGTGCTATAATATTAGTTCCTGTTTCAAATTTTAAGAAAGGAAATTTTCCCATTATACCTGCTACTATACTTGAAGGCGGAGTTGTGGTAAGTTTATTATATTCTAGTACATGATCATTATAAGTGGATATGTATTTTTTTTCATCTTCTATTATAGGACGCATTTCATTTAATGCTGCTATATAGTTTTGATTTGTTCTTAAAACAGGATAATTCCTTGCAGTATAATTAATTTTATTTATATTCTCTGTTATTCTTGCTTGTATATATTGATATTCCTGAAATGTTAATGGCTTTTCTATCAAAGTAGAATCTGCTTCTATTGATTTTATTCTTTCTATATAATTGCTTAAAGAATGCAGTACATATATATCTATTTTTGGTATTACGGATACTGCATTATAATAATTTTCTGAGGCTATATTTTTTTTATAATAAGTATCTAATATAGAGTCCAATGATTCTCTGGATAATTTTTCTTCTGATAAAATAGATTCTTTTATAGAAGTTGTAGAAACTATCATAAATATGCTGATAGCTATTATATTCACTATAATAAATATTACTGCTACCGCAGAACCTCTCATATATTTAACATCTCCATTTATTTTTTATATACTTAGATTATAAATTATATATCATATATTCTATTAATTCAAATTTATTTATTTATTTATAAAACAGTTAATAGTATCTTTATGTGATAAATTAGTATTTGAAAAGCATATATTTTTACCTTGACTTTTTTACATTATTATATAGAATTATTTCAAAAATCTAGAAAGTAAAGGGTTTTATTATGTTTAAGAATAATATTATAAAAATAGTTGTGGCTTTATCAATAGTTTTAGTTCTATTCATAAGCTGTCAAAAGAAAGAAGAAAAAAACAAATTGTATGTAGGTACTAATGCAGAATTTGAGCCTTTTGAATACAGAGAAGGTGATAAAATAGTTGGTTTTGATATGGATTTAATAGCAGAAGCAGCTAAATTAATAGGTAAAGAAATAGAAATAGTGGATATGCAATTTGATGGTCTTCTTCCTGCTTTAGAAGCTAAAAAGATAGATATTATTGCTGCAGGTATGACAGCAACTGAGGAAAGAAAAAAGTTTGTTAATTTTACAAATCCTTATTATAATTCAAAACAATCTATAGTAGTTCAGGCTGCAAATACAGATATAACTTCTTTTGATAATTTTACAGGTAAGAAAATAGGTGTTGTTTTAGGATATACAGGCGACATATTAGTAAGCGAAATGCCTAATGTAGAAGTTCAAAAATTTAATAATGCTTCAGAAACAATATTGGCTTTGAAATCTCAGAAAGTTGATGCTGTTGTATTAGATTATGAGCCTGCTAAAAATTATGTAGCTCAGAATACTGAATTAAAATTGGTAGAAACTGATGCTGCTGTTGAAGAGTATTCTATTGCTATGAGAAAAGAAGATACAGAACTTCTTGCTCAATTGAATGATGCTTTAAAAACACTTAAAGAAAATGGCACTTATGATGCTTTAATAAGTAAGTATTTTGGGGAATAATATATATATTTTATATCTTCTTCTTATTTTCTCGTTTTTTTATGAGATTATAAGAAGAGGGTATATTTTTTATAAGGGTTTATATATATGCTTGAATATTTAGAACTTCTAAAGTTAATATTCATATCAAATGAGAGATACATCTATATTATAAAAGGATTATTATTTTCTGTAGGAACAACAGCATGTTCTACAGTGATAGGTATTATATTAGGTATATTAGTTGCATTGCTTCAGCTTTCAGAATTTTATCCATTCAAAAACTCTAAAAAGTTCAAAGATTTCAATCCTTTATCAAAATTAGCATTTTGGTATGTAAATATTTTAAGAGGAACTCCTGTTGTAGTACAGCTCATGATATGGGCTAATGTTATTTTTGTTGATAGTTTAAGAGATACTCCAATACTTATTATAGCTGCAATTGCTTTCGGAATAAACTCCGGTGCTTATGTTGCTGAAATTATAAGGGCAGGCATACAAAGTTTGGATAAAGGACAAATGGAAGCTGCAAGGGCTTTAGGTATGAATTATTCTATGTCTATGAAAGAAATCATAATACCTCAGGCTATAAAAAAAATACTTCCTCCTCTTGTAAGCGAGTTTATAGCATTGCTTAAAGAAACTTCTGTTGTTGGATTTATAGGCGGAGTTGATTTGCTTAGATCTGCAAACATCATTACAAGCCAAACATATAGAGGAGTTGAGCCTTTAATTGCTGTGGGGATAATATATTTTATACTTACTTCTGTATTTGCTACTATTATGAAGAGAGTAGAGGAGGGTTTGAGAGAAAGTGATTAAGGTAAGAAATTTACATAAACAATTTGGAAAATTAGAAGTTCTTAAAGGTATTGATGTTGATATTGCAAAAGGAGAGATTATTGCTGTAATAGGTCCTTCAGGAAGCGGTAAATCAACATTTTTAAGATGCCTAAACAGACTTGAAGAACCTTCTCAAGGGGATATCATCATAAATGGCAAAAATATCATGGATAAAGATACTGATATTAACTTTATGAGACAGGAACTTGGAATGGTATTTCAGCATTTCAATTTATTTCCTCATAAAACTGTTATGGAAAATATCACTTTAGCCCCTATGAAAGTAAAAAAGGTTTCAAAAGAAAATGCTGAGAAAAAAGCTATAGAACTTCTTAATAAAGTAGGGTTGGTAGATAAAAAAGATGTTTATCCAAGCAAACTTTCCGGAGGACAGAAGCAGAGAATAGCTATAGCTAGAGCATTGGCTATGGAGCCTGATATTATGCTTTTTGATGAGCCTACTTCGGCATTGGATCCTGAAATGATTAAAGAGGTTTTAGATGTTATGATAGAGCTTGCAAGAGAAGGCATGACTATGATAATTGTTACTCATGAAATGGGTTTTGCTAAGAATGTTGCTACTAGAATACTTTTTATGAATGATGGAAAGATACTTGAAGATGAGAAGCCTAATGAGTTCTTCTCTAATCCTAAACATGATAGAGTTAAAGAATTCTTATATAAAGTATTAAATCATTAATTCTTATTACTGCTAGCGATAAGATTTTTATCATATAATTAATAAAAAATCTCTCTTTAAAATCTCTATCAGCTTTTATATGATGGAAGCTCGATTTTTTATTTTTAATATAACTGACAACTAAAGCTATCAGCTGCTCGTTTTTTTATTATTGCTTTAAAAAGTTAATATATAATTTATCATATAACAGTTTTATATGTTTTAACCTTAAACTAGTAAAATAAAAAATAATTTTTATCATCAATAATAATAAAAGTTTTTTATATTTAAATAGCATATATTTTTAAGGAAACAAATAATGGTTTATGAAATATTTTCTAACAAACTTTCAATAGGCATCATATCTTATGTTGTATTTATAATATCAGCAAGCACACATGAGTATTCTCATGCTAAAACTGCATTTATGTTTGGAGATAGAACTGCCATGAGTCTTGGAAGGCTTACTCTCAATCCTTTAGCACATATTGATATATTGGGAAGTGTAGTTCTTCCTATCATTGCTGCAGTTACAGGTATTCCGGTTATAGGTTGGATGAAGGCTGTTCCTGTTAATCCTCATAATTTTAATAATTTTGAAAGAGATCAGGCTTTGGTATCATTTGCTGGTCCTTTTGCTAACCTTATTATAGCTACTATAGCATTTATCATAATGAAAATACTTACATTTACAGTTGATGGTACTTTTATAATTTATAAAATAATGATGTTTTTACAGAATAATAATAATGGCTTATCAAATTTTATGCTTAATGCATTACCTATACTTTTAACAATGTTATTTATGTTTTATATGATCAATATAATGCTTATGTTTTTTAATTTATTGCCTTTTCCTCCATTAGACGGCGGATGGATATTAAGATTTTTCCTATCTCCAAAAGGTAAAGATACTTATGATAAAATATATCCTTATGGTTTTTTAATACTTTATGCATTGCTTTTCTTTGGAATATTAAGAACTATATTGGCATTTATACAGACTATATCTCAGCATTTATTAGGAAAGAGTATTAATATTATATTTTCTATATGATGTTTTATCTATTTAAACTCCACCAACCGCCTTTAGGAGTATAGAACATATATTCTATAGCAAAGTTAAAAGTTGATGTATTAGGTGCATTTCCTGATCCGTATACTGTTTTCTGATAGGATACTGTCATATACAAGAAGTCTGATATTGTAGCTTTGAATTTTACGAATATATCTAAATAAGAAAGAGTTGACTGTTTTGTATATGGGAATATATAATTTAC
Source organism: uncultured Brachyspira sp. (assembly GCA_949287565.1). Lineage (GTDB taxonomy): Bacteria > Spirochaetota > Brachyspiria > Brachyspirales > Brachyspiraceae > Brachyspira. The sequence goes on along the minus strand of CASEHG010000300.1, from coordinate 9,293 downwards.
ACCTGTATATAAAGTGATGAAAGGTGAAGTAATAATCTCTAGTCCTCCTGATATTTCACCTGTATTAAGAATATCTTTTAATAAATTATCTCTAGTATCAAATGTATAACAAAAGAAGAAATTAAGAGGTATTACTTTAGGAATTCCTGCGAGCATTATTGTTGTGTATATATTAAAAGGATCTTTAATGTCAGAATATATATGAGTATTTTTCATAAAACTATAGCTTAATCCTACTTTAACACCTATAGATAAGTACCAATCTAAAAGAGTAGCTTTCATAGTGGCATTAATAGAATCAAAATTAAATTCATCAGTCATATTTGTTACACTTGTTATATCGTTTCTTGAGTCCTGCCTTTGATATGTAAAGCTTGTTGATACCCCCAATTCCAAATATTTAATAGGTCTTACTTTGAAATAAGGCATAAATGTAAAATACAAATCTCTTCTGCTTATATTTTGATTATTAGGATCTAATGTTTGTAATTTTCCGTTTTGAAACCAGCTATTATATTCAGAAAATATTCCTCCTATGCCTACGGAAAACATTTTATTTTTCTCTATAAGAGGAGTTACATCAAAATCAAAATCATTTCTTCTTGCAAAAGATATTTGAGAAAAACAGAATAATATAAAAAATATAAAGTATATGATTGATAATCTATTTTTCATAATATTAGTTAATAATTACTTTTTTAATAATAAATCAATATTTTTTTCTATATTGTATCTGTATCTTAAATCAGTAACTAATATTTGATATTTTTGCTGAGTTTTAGCTTCTATTACCAAACTAGCCAATGCTTTTTGAGCATCTGCATAAGGCAGAGAATCTATATTATACATTTTACCATATCTTTCATATGCCAAATTAATTTCTTCTTCTGTAGGAGTAGGTATAGTTGATCTTATAGTTTTATCTATATAGTGTGATGTAACAGCACTTCTAGTTAAGAAATTTTCTATAGATTTAGCCTGAGGAGTTTCATAAAATCCTTCTTTTTTAGCTTCATACATCATAATTTCTCTAGCTAAAAAAGCTTTGAACATTCCTTCTTTAGCCTGTAATTTTAATGCAGCTGGAATATTTGCTCCTGCCTGTTTTATAGATTCATTAAACATATCATTAAATTCTGATAAAGGTACAGTTTCCTCTTCTATAGTAATACAAGGATCTGTATTCATAGAATATTTTACATTATATTTAGTTTTTCCTGTTTCTATAATTTTATCATATTCATTTCTCATACGCTCTTGAAGAATTGTTGTTTCTATTTCCATAGCAACCTGCTCATATCTTACATTAGGACCTACAGCAGCTCTTATTCTAGATATATTATCATTGAAAAATTTTCTCTTTTCAGCATCTGTTACTACAGCGAAATTGTCTGATACTTTACTTTGCATATAAATTTGTGATAATTGATTATCTCTTTCTTTAGCTATTAATTTTAATACCTCTTCATCTTTATCGTATCCTTCTTCAACAGCTTTCAAATATACTACTTCCTGTTCTATAATTTGAGAAGCAAACTGCCATAATTGAAAATCATTTGTAAGAAGTGTATTAATAGCCTCTTCCGGAGCTCCTCTTAAAACAGTAAGATTAGATATTTCAGATAAACACTCTTCAACAGTTAGAAGTTTTTTTATATTTCCTTCGCTGTCTCTTATTCTAATTACCCAATTAGTATCCTGTGAATATAAGAAAGAAGAAAATAAAACTATGCAAAAAATTGAAAAAAATATTCTTTTTATCATAACAAAACAATTCCTAAATTATAAATCAAAAATCCTCATCATCATTTTCAGTGAAATCATCTTTTTTTCTATTTTTACCAGTAAATAAGGCAAATATAGATTTAAATATATTAATAATGCTGAAATTATTAGATATATCTGTAGTTATAGAACTGAAATTATTAATACTATTAGTTAAACTGTTAAAAGAATCATGTATACTATCTAATGTTACTTTAACTTTATTAGCTTCATCATTTACTGTATCTGCAATGCTTCCTATTTTTTCACTAATAGATTCGATATTTTCAAGTATTCTATCGAACCTATTAGTAAATCTAAAATAACCTGCAAGTAAAACAAAAAATATAGCTAATATCAATATCAATATAGAAATAGCTATGAAAGCTAAAGATATAGCTATAACATTAATTTGAAATGTAATATCTTGCATATTAATTATTATTCTTCAACAGTTTCTTCAGAAGTTTTTTTCTTTCTTTTTTCAAAGAAATCATTAGTTCTTTCTTTTCCTTTTTCAACTAATTCTGAAGTTTTTAATACACTTCTATGATAAATATCATCTACTTTATATTTGATATTATCCATAGTTTCTTTAATATCTTCTCTTGTTTCTTCACCTGCTTTTGGAGCAAATAGTACACCCAATGCTAAACCAGCTGATAGGCCTAGTAAAAATGAAAACATACCTGATACTTCTTTAGACATAATAATATCCTCCTAGTTACATAACTTATCTTTAATATTAAATTTAATTTACATTTTTGTCAACTAATCAAAAATGTATTTCTAATATAAAAACTGTAAATAAACCAATAAGTAATATTGTTTTTTTATATAAAAAGCATTAATATGTATGGTAGTTTTGGTAAAATTATTATTAGTTAATTTTATATGAGTATATATAGCAATAATAGGAGTTATTATGGAATTAAAAGTATTAAATAAGCAAAACAATTCAAGAATGTGTTTAGTATGCGGATTTAAAAATGATTTAAGTTTGAAAGCTGAATTTTATGAATTAGAAGATAAATCATTATGTGCTTTGGTAACTTTTAAAGATGTGCATCAAGGTTATCCTTCAAGAGTTCATGGCGGAATACTTGCAGCCATTTTAGATGAAACTATAGGAAGAGCTATGATGCCTTATACCGGTGAAGATAAATGGGGTGTTACTATGACACTTACAACAAAATATAAAAGACCTGTACCTATTAATGAAGAAATCAGAATAATAGGAAAAATTACTTCAGGAGATGGAAGAATTTTTGAAGGCGAAGGTTATATACTTCTTAATGATGATAAAGTGGCAGTAACAGCTAAAGGTACATATATATGTATGGGCCTTGACAAAATAGCTGAGATGGATCCTAATAATGAGGAAGATTGGTCTGTAGAGAAAAAAGATACTGACCCTACAACAATAAATATACCTTAATTACTTTTTATTTCTAAATAAAAAATTATTCTATAGTAGGCATTTATTTATATGAATAAAAAATTTGTTATGTCATACAGCGGCGGTAAAGACAGCACTTTGGCATTATATAGAATGATTAAAGACGGATATATCCCTAAGTATATAATGACTACTATAAATGAAGAAGATGAACATTCATGGTTTCATGGAATATCTAAAGAATTATTTGATGAAGTAAGTAAATGTTTAGATATTCCTCATATTGCTATCAATACCACTCATTATACTTATAGAGTAAACTTTATAGAAGAATTAAAAAAAGTTAAAGAAGAAGGAATTTATATTTGTGCTTTTGGAGATATAGATATTCAAATGCATAGAGATTGGGCTGAAAATTTATGTAAGGAATCAGGTTTTGAATCGAAGTTTCCATTATGGCATCAGTCAAGAATATCATTAGCGAGAGAATTTGTTAATGCTGGTTTTAAAGCTAAAATAAAAATAATTGATACTTCTAAACTTGATAAAAAATATTTAGGTCTTGACTTTACTAATGAACTTATTGATGAATTTATATCTATTGGAATAGACCCAGCAGGAGAATCTGGAGAGTTTCACACATTTGTATATGACGGCCCTATATTTAAAAAAACTCTTGATATTAAACTGTCAGAAGTACATGATTTTGAAAATCATTCAAGTATTGATGTTATTTGTAATAATCATTAATGTATTTTTTAACTTTAATATAATAAACATTTGACTTTGATTAATAGTTTTTGTATAATACTTTATAATTCATAACTATAAAAAATATAATAAATTGTTGATTAAAAAGTAAATTATGAAAATAAACGAATTAGTATCTATATTAGTTCCTGTATACAATATAGAAAAAACAATAGAGAAAAATATAAATATACTTATAGAAAAAGTTTCTCCTTTTTTTATGAACTTTGAGATAATTATATCCGATGACGGAAGCAGTGATAATTCTAAAGAAGAAATAAAAAAAATATGTACTAACTTTCAAAATAATAATACAAATAAAAATTTAAAAAATATAATAGGTATTTATGCAAGAGAAAATCAAGGCAAGGGACATGCTTTAAAAAGAGCATTCGAAATGTCAAGCGGTGAATATATAATATTTTGCGATGGGGATATGGAAATAGATCCTTCACAATTAGAAAATTTCTTTGTGATTATGCAAAAAGAAAATGCTGATGTAGTTATAGGTTCTAAGAGGCATAAAGATTCTATAGTTAATTATTCTAATATAAGAAAATTAATATCTTTTATATATTTTATGTTTGTGAAGGTATTTTTTCATCTTCCTATACAAGACACTCAAACAGGATTAAAACTTTTCAAAAGAGATGCTATTATAAATATTTTTCCTAGAATATTGGTTAAAGCATTTGCCTATGATTTAGAAGTATTGGTGGCATGCAATTCTAATGGTAAAAAAATAGTATCTGCTCCTGTTATAGTTAATCCTAATAGGCATTTTGGGTTTATTAGATTTCCTATTCTTTGGAGAACATTCATTGATACATTGGCAATATTTTATAGGCTTAATATTGTTAATTTTTATAAAGATTTATTTTGCGAGTTAAAAGAAAAACCGCTTGTAAGTATTATAATACCTTTGAAAAAAATCAATGATTATGTAAAAGAAGAAACAGAATATTTACTTGAACAGATATATACAAACTTTGAAGTGATAATACTTCCGGATAAATATACAGAAGATGAAATAAATATAGAGTTATTTAAAGACAGCAGAATAAGAATAATAGAAACAGGAGAACTCCCGCCTGCAATAAAAAGGGCTATAGGAGTAAAGAAATCTAATGGTAATATATTAGCATTTTTGGATGATGATACATATCCTGAAAAAGATTGGCTTTTAAATGCATTGAGGGCTATGGAAAGTACAAAAATTTCTGCTTTAGGCGGTCCTGCTATTAATACACCTAAGGACAATTTTTCAAAACAGATAAGCGGACTTATTTACAGTTCTACTCTTATGAGCGGAAAGCATAAAGCAAGATATATACCTGACAAAGTTCAGTATGTTAATGATTATCCTAGCTGCAATTTTATCATTACAAGGGAGCTTTATGATAGAGTAGGTGGATTTGACAGTGAGTATTGGCCTGGTGAAGATACTATACTTTGCAATAATATCATGAAAGAAAATGAAAAAATATTATATACTCCTGAAGCATTAGTTTATCATCATAGGAGAGATTTATTCTTCGGACATTTCAAGCAGTTAAAAGGTTATGCTTGGCATAGAGGATATTTTGTTAAAAGATTTGGGGGAAACTCTTTAAGTTTATCGTACTTCATTCCTTCAATATTTTTACTTTATACTATTTTTGTGCCTTTTGCGTTATACTTTAATTTACCACAAGTTTTAAATACATATATTCCGGCTATTAATAAAAACATATTTTTAGCTTTACAATTATTTCCTCATAGTTTTTATGCATTATGTTTGATTGGAAGCTGGGTTAGTACATTATCACCTATAAAAGGTTTTTGTAAGGCCGTAGGTATATTTTTATCACATCTTACTTATGGTATATTTTTTATACATGGTTTTATAACAGGATTTATTAAAAAATAAAAATTAAAATTCTATAAAAGATAATTCCATTTTTCTTATAATGCTAGATATTGCTTTTATTCTTTCATCATTGTCTATATCTGATATTTTATAAGTTTCAGGATCTGATTTTATCATATCCAATAATTCAAAAGAATAAACAAATAAATTTTCACTCATAATATCATCTAATACAATATCATCTTTCAATAATTCGTTTATTTTTAAGGCATTATCGAATAATATTTGATAATCTATATTTTCTATTAAGTTATTTAATTCTTCACAATTATCCATATTTTTACACCCATTTCTAAAAAATTATACATAATTATATAGTATATTTAAATAAAATATAAAGTCAATATTTTTTAATATTATTAAACAAAATATATTCTTATACTAACAAAAAATCAATAACTATTTATAATAGTTTTAGAAAATGCAATATATTATAAATATTTTGGAATTTTGATATAATTATATTTATAAATACTGATTTTTTACCGCACGCAGAGCGAAGCTAAAGTTATATGTATTTTTGATAATTCAAATTTTATTATATTTTAAATTTCGTTAATCGTGCGTTTAAATAAGCCATCAATTTATTTCACGCTTGGGCGGGTGCTGAAATTTCTAATTAAGCTATAAAGATAAATCATATTAAAATTTAAAAATTAATTATAAATAAAAAAGGGCGGGGTATGTAAATTAAGTTTTAAAATTTAATTACATTTGCCCACCCTTTAGGCTTATAGTTTATTTTATATATTTTTGTATTATTTTTCTTTTTTGCTTTTACTGTTATTTTAGCTGCCCACCCAAGTTTTTAAAAAAAATTGATGTATACTTACCGCACGAAGAATGAAATTATAAATATATGCTTTATATATCAATAGAATTTTATTTATATATAAAGCGTATTAACCGTGCGTTATGATTATTAAAAAATAAAGCCGAGAGCTATAAAAACTCTCAGCCTTTTTATATTATATGCGGTAATTATAGATTATCTTACACTCTTATCATAAGGAATACCTGATGCTTTAGGAGCCTGTGAATTTTTAGAGGTAAATGCAAGTACTATTATAGTTGTTATATAAGGAATCATTTTGTATATATTGTTCGATATAGGAAGACTTGCAAGTATAGGTATTCCAGAATAAGCGGAAGCCAATGTTTTCATAAGCCCGAAGAAGAAAGCGGCATAAAGTATCTTCATAGGCTTCCATTGTCCGAATATTAATACTGCTAAAGCTAAGAATCCATAACCTGCAACAGTAGCATTAAAGTTTGTAGAAGTAGGAATAACAAATACTAGTCCTCCTAAACCTCCTAAAGCTCCTGATATAGCAACACCAATATAACGCATCTTATAAACATTTATACCTACAGAATCTGCAGCCTGAGGATGCTCTCCGCAGCTTCTAAGTCTAAGTCCGAATCTAGTTTTATAAAGTACAAACCAAGATAAAGCTAATATTATGAATCCTATATATGTTGTTATGTATGTATTTTTGAAGAATAATCCTCCTATTATAGGAATGCTTCCAAGTATAGGTACAGATTCTATTCTAAAATTATTAACAAAACTTATTTGCTGAACTGTTTGAATGGCTCTTGTAACATATATGGCAAAAGCAGGTGCAAATATATTTAAAGCAGTACCGCTTATAACCTGATCAGCACTCATACTAATAGCAGCATAAGCATGAAGAAGAGAAAATATAAGACCAGATAAAGCTGATATAATCATAGCTAAAAATAATGTAATCATAGGAGGAAAATTGGCTCCTAATCTGCTTATAAAAAATATTCCTGCAAAAGCTCCGATTATCATTATTCCTTCAAGTGCAATATTAACTACACCGCTTCTTTCAGAGAACATTCCGCCTAATGCTACAAGTAAAAGCGGAATAGAAAAAAACATTGTCTGCTGTACCAAAAAATAAATTGTATCCATTAAAAAAAATCTCCTTTTATATTTTCTATTCTTTACTCATTAGCATTCTTTTCTTCTTTTTTGATTAGCTTTTTAGATATAAATCCAACAATAGATTTGAAAAGCAAAGCAAAAGCACTGAAATATATTATAGACGATATAATCATCTCTATGATTTCAGGAGTAAAATCATATATCTGCATATAAAAACCACCCACAGTAATATGAGCAATGAAAAGCCCAGCAATTAATATACCTATAGGGTGAGATAGCCCAAGCAATGCAATAGGTATTCCCATAAATCCTTCTTCAGCAAGTATATCAACTACTTCTATATGCTTTCCTACTCCAGAAATATATAAAAGTCCGCCTCCAAGTCCTGCTAAAGCTCCTGCTATAACCATAGAAAGAACTATATTTCTTTTTTCGTTGATGCCGGCATATTTACTTGCATCTTTATTGAGTCCGCATGCTTTAAGCTCGAAACCGAATGTAGTTTTAGAAAGAATTATATATACTATTATTACTACAATAACAGCAATGAAAAATCCTCCGTTAGCACTTGAGCCTCTGAATATAACATTAAGCCCCATAGTAGGCATCATAGCAGAAGGAGGTATATTTTGTGACTGATTTTTAAGCATATCATAAACCGTAAGCGTAACAAGATAATTAACTAAATACATACCAATATAATTCATCATAATGCTTGAAATAACTTCATTAACATTGAAATGAGCCTTCAAAAAACCAGGTAAATAAGCCCAAAGTCCTCCGGCTATGAAAGAAACTATTAAAGCAACTAGCCAATGTATAGCAGGCGGAAGAAATGTGCATTTTACTGCTACTAATACAGCAGCATAAGCACCTACTATAAATTGTCCGGGAGCTCCTATATTAAAAAGTCCGTTTTTAAAAGCAAATCCAACCGAAAGCCCTGTGAGTATTAAAGGTGTGGCAGTGTATATAACCTGTCCCATTCCTCTAGAGCCTCCAGAGAATCCTCCTGAAAGTATTGTCATAAAAGCTGGAAAAGCATCATGAACATTACTTATAAGAAGTATTATAAGCCCCAGAAGCAGCCCTATAATAATAGCGAGAAAAGAAGAAAATATATTAACAAATCCTTCTTTCTCCAAAATACCAGCCAATTTATTTTTGAAATCCATTAAGCACTCCTTTTATAACAATACATTATTAATAATTTTATCTAGTATTTTTTATAAAAACTTGTTCGCTGTTGCTCACACATTTTTTATTTTTTATATCCTTTATAAAAAAATTTGTTCGTTAATAGGCCCTGCCATTCTATCGAATGTCAGGCACTCACAAATTTTTTATTTTTATTTATCTATAAAAAATTATTCGCTCTTAGGCTATTTTAAGTAAACTTAAAATAGGCTCATAATTTTTTTATTTCTTTTATCCTTTATAAAAAATTTGTTCGTTAATAGGCCCTGCCATTCTATCGAATGTCAGGCACTTACAAATTTTTTATTTCTTCTATGCTCAAACCTGTTAATTCACTAATAAGATTTATATCCATATTT
>CASEHG010000299.1 GCA_949287565.1 uncultured Brachyspira sp. | reverse complement strand
TGAAAATAAACTTGTTTCAAGTGTTTACATAATAAATATATAAACAAAATAAAAAATAAAAACAATAATAAAAAAATAATATTAATTAAAGGATAAAAAAATGAGTTTAGAAAATTTATTTCTGCCTAACTTTAGTATAGGAAGCGATGCATACAAAGATATATATGATGTATGTTCAAATTATGGAAAAAGAGCTGTTATAATATCCGGTAAAAAATCAATGCAGGCATCAATAGAATCAATATTAAATAATATAAAAGATATAACAATAACAGGAATGTTCCATTACGGCGACAAGTCCACTTTTGAAAATGTTGATTTCCTTAAGGAGAAAAAAGCAGTAATGGAAGCTGATATGATATTCGCTGTAGGAGGAGGAAAAGCATTAGATACATCAAAAGTTTTAGCACATACCATAAACAAGCCTATATTTACTTTCCCAACATTAGCTTCAAATTGTGCCGCTGTAACTAGTCTTTCTGTAGTTTATAATAATGACGGAAGTTTCAAAAAGATGTTCAGTGATAAAAGACCTCCTTTGCATACTTTTATAAATACTGATATCATATTAAATTCACCTGAAAATTATTTTAGGGCAGGTATAGGTAATGCAGTTTCTAAACAGTATGAATCATTATTCTCAACAAGAAATGAAAATTTAAATTATAAAAATTTCCTAGCAGTAGAGATAATAAAAAACTGTTCTAATGATATATTAAAACATTATTCAGAAGCTATAAACGATTTTCAAAATAAAAAAGTAACTGATGTTTTAAATAGAGTAATACTTCATATAATATATACAACAGGCTTAACTTCAGTAATGGCAAAAGATGATTATCATATATCTTTAGCACATGGCATGCATCATGGACTTACAAAAGTAAAAAGAATAGGAGATAATTTACTTCATGGTGAATTGGTATCTTATGGTATATTATTACTTCTTACTATGGACAAACAATATGAGGAAAGAGAAAATATTTTTAAATTTAATAAATCAATATCTCTTCCAACATGCCTAAAAGATATAGGAATAAATAAAGCAAGTTTAGAAGATGAAGAACTTAATAATGCTTTGGAAGTAGCTCTTGCTGGCAAAGACTTGAATATAAGTCCGTATAAAGTTGATAAAGAAATGATATTAAAAGCTATAATCGATTTAGAAGATTTCAATAATAAACAATAATAAATAATAACAAAAAATAATCTATAAAAAGGATGATAAAAATGAAAACATTAAAACAAATAAGTAATTTCTTTGGAAAGTATATGGCTGTGATAGTATTAATAGTAGCAGCAGTATCATTATTCTTTCCAAAAACAGTAAGCTTTATTAAAACAAGTTATGTTAACTATCTTCTTATGATAGTAATGTTTGGTATGGGGCTTACATTAAAGCTTGAAGATTTTAAAGTAGTATTCACAAGACCAAAAGATATAATAATAGGAGCAATAGCACAATTTACTATAATGCCTTTACTTGCATTCTTGCTTTCTATTATTTTTAAACTTCCTCCTGAACTTGCTGTAGGAGTTATACTTGTAGGAACTTGTCCGGGAGGCACTGCATCAAATGTTATGACATACTTAGCTAAAGGCGATGTGGCTTTATCTGTGGGTATGACTTCTGTATCAACAATACTTGCACCTTTTGCAACTCCATTACTCACTTTATTATATGCAGGACAAAAGGTAGATGTTAATGCTGTGAGTATGTTCGTATCAATAGTACAGGTTGTTATACTCCCTATAGCTTTGGGCTTTATAATAAATAAATTCTTTTATAAGTTTACAAACAGCATAAAAGAAATACTTCCTTTAATATCAGTACTTGCTATTGTGGCAATAGTAGCTGCTGTTGTATCTGCAAACTCACAAAGATTAATGCAGGTTGGTTATTTAGTTATAATAGTAGTTGTACTTCATAATTGTTTAGGTTATTTGCTTGGTTATTTATTAGGAAAATTATTCAGATTAAATAATGCTAAATGTAAAGCAGTATCAATAGAGGTTGGAATGCAAAACTCAGGACTTGCAACTTCACTTGCTGCAACTCATTTTGCTTCAATGGCATTAGCAACAGTACCTGGAGCTATATTTAGTGTATGGCATAATATATCAGGTTCAATAGTAGCTAATATAATGGCATCAAAAATTAAAGACTAAATAAAAAATAAACAATGGAATTATTTTATTAATTCCATTGTTTAAATAATATTTATGCATTAATAATGATAATTTCTAAATATTTATATATACCTAAACAACTACATTTTGTCAATTTTTATATTGTTCTTTTCCCGCTGCAAAAAGAACCTTATATCCTCGACAGGCTCGGATACGCTTCGCGAAAGTGCAAGTATAAAATTAGTACTAAATAATACTAATTTTATCTTACATGTAAGATAAAATATTAAATTTAAGCTAAAATATAGCCTTTTTGCTTCTTTGTGGCAACAAAAGAAGTGGGGTGCGGGGCAAAGCCCTGCAAATATTTTAAATTTAAAAAATTTATTTTTGACAAAATGTAGTTGTTTAGGTATATACTAAAAGAAATTATAAACCAATAAAAGAAAAAGCAATGAACTTAAATAATACATTCAAGCCCATTGCTTAATCAAAAACTCCCACTATTATTTATATTTATTCCTTTACCCTATTGGCAGCATCATTGATATCAAGTTTATAAAGCTCATCTATAAAAGCAACAGCAAAACTAGCAGGACCTTCACATTTCTTTGAAGCTTTTTCACCAGCTGAAGCCATTATGCACATAGCTGAAGAAGCGGCAATCAAAGGCTCAGCAACCGCAAGCATAGCACCTGTTATAGCAGTAGATGTACAACCCATACCAGTATTAACAGGCATTAAAGGAGAACCTCCGCTAACATATAAAACTTTATTTCCGTCTGTTATAATATCAGTTTCACCGCTTATACTTACAACTGTATTATATTCTTTGGCTAAATGCTTACCTGCCTCAAGTGCCATATTAACATTAGCTGTGCTGTCTACTCCTTTAGTTTTTATGCTCTCTCCTGCAAGAACCATTATTTCAGAAGCATTTCCTCTAACAACTTTTGGATTATAATTTTTAATCAAATCAATAGCTGTTTTAGTTCTTAATTTTGTAGCTCCTACTCCTACTGGATCAAGAACAAAAGGAACATTTTTTTTATTTGCTATCTCGCAAGCTTTATGCATAGCCTCAATAGAAGTTTTAGTCAATGTTCCAATATTAACAACAAGCGATGAAGCAATAGAAAGCATATCTTCAAACTCCTCTTTCTCGAATGTCATCACAGGAGAAGCTCCAACTGCAAGCAAAGCATTA
>CASEHG010000298.1 GCA_949287565.1 uncultured Brachyspira sp. | reverse complement strand
CTTATGGGGATAGCAGAACAACGGTTGCTTATGGAGAATACAGCAGATTATCTCTTCAATGGATGGGGATAGATTTATTAGGACTTTCTGATAAAGAAATAATGATGATTGATAAAACATTGATGGGAGGAACTAAATTTAGAAATGGATTTGAATTTTCAATTCCAAGTAAAACTTTAAAAAAATCATTGAACTCTATTAAAAATAATAGTTTAGAGCGTGCAGGCGATGTATATAGTTTTTATTTAGATTTAGAAAAGGCGATATCAGCTATTTCTAAAAAAACTAAAACAGGCGGATATCAATTTTGGGTTGTTGGCAATAGAACCGTTAAAGGAGAACTTTTAAAAACAGATAAAATAATAAAAGAAATTGCAAGTCAATATAATATGGATTATGTTTATACAATTGATAGAAATATAATTAATAAAGTTATGCCTTCATTAAACTCTCCAACAAATACAGTTGGTAACAAATTAGAAACGATGTGCAATGAACATATTGTTATACTAAGAAAAAGATAATATTTAAATTATTTTACCTATATACTACAAATCATATTATATAGTAATTTTTTAATATATTTTTATTATTACTATTTTTTATTACCTATTTATGGTATTATGGTTTTTTATAGAAAATAACTTTTGATGGGGTAAATAATGATAAAAAATTTTAATGAGATAACAAAAACTTTAGGTTTTAAAATACTTATAATAGTGATACTAGGGCTTTTGCTTTTGATACCTATGTCTTTTATAAACAGTGTTGTAAAAGATAGAATTCGTTATCAAGGCGAAGCTGTATCTTCTATAATAGAGCCTGTGGGAAGCAGTGCAAATATACAAGGTATAGTTGTTGCAATACCTTATTTAACTAGGGTTATTGACAGCGAAACTAAAGAGATAAGCTATATAAGAAAATATATTTTTTATATGCCTAATGAATATAATGTTACTGGAGATGTTGAAGTTTCAAGTTTAAGCAGAGGAATATTCAAAGCTCCTATCTTCAATTCCAAATTAAATATTACAGGAAGATTCGATAAATACAATGCTGAAATATATAATTTAGATGAAAATAATGATACTATACTTTATGATGAAGCTATGATTATATTAGGTATAGGAAATAAAAAGAATCTTATGAAGCTGCCTAGTATATTAATTAATGAAAATGAAGAACTTAAATATTATGAGAAAAATATTAGTATAGCTTTAAATATGTTTAATAATAAATTCTTCTATACCATTTCAAGAGATAGAATATTAAATGGTTTTGATTTTAATATTACAATGGACATTCAAGGGGGAAATTCTCTTATAATAACTCCATTAGCTTCTGAAAACACTTTTAAAATATCTTCAAAATGGAAAGATCCTAGTTTTACAGGAGGATTCTTGCCTACAAAGAGAGAAGTTAATAATGATGGATTCAATGCCGAGTGGAATATAGCTAGTTTTAATACAGCATTTACTAAGTATTGGACTAGCGATGAAAATGCAAATAGAGCAGATAATATTGATGATACTCAATACTTTACTGCTGATCAAAATTTTAACAGATCATCAAACAATGTTTTAATATCTTTTCTACTTCTCAATGATAATTATCAGAAAACATCAAGAAGTGTGAAGTATGCAATATTATTTATATTTATTCCGTTTTTTGTATTATTTTTATGTGAGGTGCTTTCAAAGAAACGCATACACCCTGTTCAATATATATTAATAGGTATAGCTAATGCAATATTCTACCTACTACTTTTAGCTATATCAGAACATATAAACTTCAATATTAGTTATTTTATAAGTGCATTGATGGTAACGGCTTTAACTTCAATATATATAGGCTACATTATAAAATCTCCGAAGTACACTATTTCAATGGCTATTGTAGAGGCTTTGATATACATATTCTTATTTGGAATACTTCAGCTTACTGATTATGCATTGCTTATGGGAACTTTAGGTTTATTTGCTGTTATTGCTCTTGCCATGTACTTTACACGTAATGTGGATTGGTATGGTGAGAATAACTAAAAAAACATCAGACATTTTACCGCACGGTGAACTGAATTTTTAATATAATAAAAATTATAATTATAATTTTTTTATAAAATTT
>CASEHG010000297.1 GCA_949287565.1 uncultured Brachyspira sp. | reverse complement strand
TAATAATTCTTATTATATAGTTAATTATATATATTTTTTATAGACATTTATCAATTTATATATATAATATATTACTATGAAAGATAAGATTTTTATTAACTCTATCATAAGCAGCTCTTTTTGCTTTCAATTCTTCTTTAGCTTTTTTGGCGTTTAAAGCGCCAGTATATTCTATTTTTTCACAACAATAAAAACAAATACATAATAAATTAATTTTTTTAATTATAAGAAAACAATTAGATAAAACAATAACAATTAACATAATATTTTAATTTTTAAGGAGATAATTACTATGATTATTGTAATGAAACCAAATGCTAAAGAAGAATATATAAATAATATAACAGACAGACTCATTGAAGCAGGACTTGGCACTAATAAAATAGTAGGTGTTGACTGTACTGTTATAGGTATAGTAGGGGATACTTCAAAAGTTGATAGAGAATTAATGGCTACTTTACCAGGTGTTGCTAGAGTTTTAAAAGTACAAGAACCTTTCAAAAGAGCTAACAGAGCTTTCAAAAAAGAGGATACTGTTGTTGATGTAAGCGGTGTAAAAGTAGGGGCAGGAAAACCTGTAATAATAGCAGGTCCTTGTTCAGTTGAAAGTGAAGAGCAGGTTATTAATATTGCTAAAAGCGTAAAAGCTGCTGGTGCTTCAATACTTAGAGGAGGAGCTTTCAAGCCTAGAACTTCTCCTTATGCTTTCCAAGGTTTAGCTCTTGACGGACTTAAAATATTAAAACTTGCAAAAGAAGAAGTGGGCATTCCTATAGTAAGTGAGATTGTATCTATAAGACATTTAGAAGATTTTGAAAACACTGTTGATATGATTCAGATTGGTGCAAGAAATATGCAGAACTTCGAGCTTTTAAAAGAAGTAGGAAAATTAAAAAAGCCTATACTTTTAAAAAGAGGCTTAGCTAATACTGTGGAAGAATGGCTTATGAGTGCTGAATATATTTTGGATAAAGGAAACAGCAATGTGGTATTATGCGAAAGAGGTATAAGAACTTTTGAAACTTATACTAGAAATACTTTCGATGTTTCTGCTATACCTATGATAAAAAGAATGAGTCACTTACCTGTAATAGGAGATCCTTCACATGCCAGCGGTAAGGCTTGGATGGCACTTCCTCTCACTTTAGCTGCTCTTGCTGCAGGTGCTGACGGTATGATTATAGAAGTACATAATGATCCTGAACATGCTTTATGCGATGGTGCTCAGTCTATAAAACCTGATACTTTTGAAGAGATTATGGCTTCTGTTAATATGATGGCTGATACTGTAAGCAAAATAAAAGAACGTCATGGCGGTAAGATTTATACTAAGTAATTAATTTTTATTTAAAATAAATTTTTAAAACTATGTATTTGATATAAATATAATAACAAATACATAGTTTTTGATTTTTTAAATATTAGATAAATCCATTATAGTGAAATTCATAGATTCTATAACTTTAAGTAAAGCATAAGCTGTATCTAATGATGTAATACAAGATATATTATTTTCAGCAGAAGCTCTTCTCAATTCTAAACTGTCTGAATGTGTTTGGCTATTGCTTTCTATTGTATTTATTACATAATCTACCTTACCTAGTCTTATTGTATCTATTATATTTTCTAAACCTTCCTCATAAATTTTTGATACTTCTTTGACATAAAGTCCTTTTTCTCTCAAGAAATTAGCCGTTCCTTTTGTAGCATATATTCCGTAGCCAATATTAGAAAATCTTTTTGCCAAATCAAGTATTTCATTTTTATGATTATCAGAAATAGTGAGAAGTACATTTCCTTGTAAAGGTATTCTTAATCCGCTTGCTATTAATGCTTTGTATAATGCCTTTTCAAAATTAATATCAAAACCTAATGCCTCTCCTGTACTTTTCATTTCAGGACCAAGTATTGTATCAACTTTTCTTAATTTAGAGAAAGAAAATACAGGAGCTTTAACAAATACTTTATCAGATTCTTCTTTATATAGATTGTAGTATCCTTGTTCTTTTAATGATTTACCAAGTATGCACATAGTAGCCACATTAGCCATTGGAATATTAGTTATTTTACTCAAGAAAGGTACTGTTCGGCTGCTTCTAGGATTTACTTCAAGCACATAAACATTATCATTTTTATCGACTATAAATTGTATATTATAAAGCCCTATAAAATTAAATCCTATTCCTATTCTTTTAGCATAATCAATAATAGTTTCTTTTACTTTGTTTGATATTGTTTGAGTAGGGTATACGCTTATAGAATCTCCGGAGTGAATTCCTGCTCTTTCTATATGCTCCATAATGCCTGGAATAAATACATTGTTTTCACTGTCGGCAATAGCGTCAATTTCTATTTCCTTACCTATAACATATTTGTCAATAAGTATAGGAGCTTTATTGCTTACTTCTTTTACAGCAGTTTCCATATAAACTTTCAAAGATGCATCATTATCCACTATCTCCATAGCTCTTCCTCCAAGTACATAACTAGGACGAACTAAAACAGGATATCCTATATCATTTGCTATTACTAAAGCCTCATCAACAGTTATAGCAGTTTCGCCTTTTGGCTGAGGAATATCAAGAGTTTTTAACGTCTCTTCAAATTCATGTCTGTCTTCTGCTTTATTGATATTTTCTAAAGAAGTGCCGAGTATATTTACTCCATGCATGACTAATTTTTCAGCTAGATTTATTGCAGTTTGTCCTCCGAATTGTACTATAACTCCTTTAGGCTTTTCAAGTTCTATTATATGCATAACATCTTCTATAGTTAATGGTTCAAAATAAAGTTTATCGGATATAGAAAAATCAGTTGATACAGTTTCAGGGTTATTGTTTATTACTATGGCTTCATAACCCGCCTCTCTTATAGTCATAACAGAATGAACTGTGGAATAATCAAACTCTACACCTTGTCCTATTCTTATAGGGCCAGAACCTAATACTATTATGCTTTCTTTTCCGCTTTTAAAAGATTCATTTTCTTTTTCATAAGTAGAGTAGAAATAAGGAGTTTCACTTTCAAATTCTCCTGCACAAGTATCAACCATTTTATAAACAGGAATTATATTATTTTCATGTCTTAATTTATATATATCAATCTCTTCCATTCCCCAAATTTTAGATATATAACTATCAGAAAATCCTCTCTCTTTGCATTCTCTTAAAACATCTATATCCATTTTATTTTTATATAATTTTTCTTCTAATAAAATTATATTTTTTATTTTATCTAAAAAGAATTTATCTATATGAGTAATATCTATTATATCATTTAAATCTTCTTTACGTCTTATGAGTTCTGCTATAATAAATATTCTTAAATCATCTCTTAAGTCAATACGCTCCCATAATTTTTTAGTTGTATATTCAGAAACATCATTATGTATTATATGATCGCATTTTATTTCAAGAGAACGAACAGCTTTCAAAAATGATTCTTCAAAATTTCTTCCTATACTCATAACTTCGCCTGTAGCTTTCATCTGTGTTCCTAATTGTCTGTCAGCATTTGGGAATTTATCGAATGGAAGTCTTGGGAATTTTGTAACTACATAATCAATGGAAGGCTCAAAACATGCAAAACTTTTTTTAGTTATAGGATTAAGTATTTCATCCAAAGTCATACCAACAGCTATTTTTGCACTTATTTTAGCAATAGGGTAGCCTGTAGCCTTACTTGCCAAAGCACTTGAACGCGATACTCTAGGATTAACTTCTATTATATAATATTTAAAACTGTCAGGGTCTAAAGCTAATTGTACATTACATCCTCCGCATATTTTTAAAGCTCTTATTATTTTAAGACTTACATTTCTAAGCATTTGATTTTCTGCATCGCTTAATGTCTGACAAGGAGCAACTACTATACTGTCGCCTGTATGTATTCCAACAGGATCAACATTTTCCATATTACATACCACAATGGCATTATCATTATTATCTCTTATTACTTCATATTCTATTTCTTTATATCCGGCAATACTTTTTTCAACCAAGCATTCATGTACTGGACTTATTTTTAAACCTGTTTCGCATATTTCAATTAATTCTTTTTCATTGCGTGCGAATCCGCCTCCTGTTCCCCCAAGAGTATATGCAGGACGAACAACCAAGTGATAACCTATTTTGTTTGCAAATTCAATTGCCTCTTCAACACTATGTACTATTATGCTTTCAGGTACAGGTTCATTAATCTCATTCATAAGATTTTTAAAAAGTTCTCTGTCTTCAGCACAATTTATAGCATTCAAATCAGTACCTAAAATCTCAACATTATATTCTTCTAATATTCCACTTTCAGCAAGTTCAACAACGAGATTTAAACCGGTTTGTCCTCCAAGAGAACCCAATATTGCATCCGGTCTTTCTTTATATATTATTCTCTTAGCAAAGTTTAAATTTATAGGTTCTATATATACTTTGTCAGCAACTGCGGCATCAGTCATTATTGTGGCAGGATTGGAATTTATAAGTACAACTTCATATCCTTCTTCTCTTAAAGACTGACATGCTTGAGTGCCGGCATAATCAAATTCTGCAGCCTGTCCTATAATAATAGGTCCTGAACCAATTACTAATATTTTTTTTATATCTGTTCTTTTAGGCATTTTTCTCTCCATAATTGTTGTTTATCATATCAATAAAATTATCAAATAAATATTTACTGTCTTCAGGTCCCGGGCTTGATTCAGGGTGATACTGAACAGAAAATACAGGATATCTTTTATGCTTCACTCCCTCACAGCTTCCGTCATTCAAAGATACATGCGTCATAATTAAGTCTGTATTTGCTAAACTTTCTTCTTTTACTGCATAACTGTGATTCTGACTTGTTATGCTGATTTTTCCAGTTTCTAAATCTTTAACCGGGTGATTTCCGCCTCTATGCCCGAATTTTAACTTAATAGTATCAGCACCGCATGCTAAACTTATAAGCTGATGACCTAAACATATACCAAATATTGGAACTTTTCCTATAAGTTCTTTTATTGTATTTATAGACTCTTTAACATCTTTAGGGTTTCCTGGTCCGTTTGAAAGCATTATTCCATCTGGATTTAAACTCATTATAGTTTTAAAATCTGTATCATAAGGAACTACAATTAAATCGCAGTTTCTTTTGCTCAACTCTCTTATTATTCCAAGTTTTGCCCCGAAATCTATTAATACAACTTTCTTTCCTCTATTTGGAATTGGAAATGCATTTTTTGTAGAAACCATTTTTACATGATCATTCATATATGGTGTTTCTTTAAGCATTTTTACTATATCATCTTTATTTTCTATTGTATCGCTCATTACAGCTTTTAAAGTTCCTATTTCTCTTATTTTCTTTGTTATTGCTCTAGTATCAATATTTTCTATAGCCGGAATATTTTTTAGTTTCAAAAATTCATCTATAGTTTCTGCATTCCTAAAATTATTAGGATTTTTACATGCTTCTTTTACTATAAGTCCGAATATTGCAGGATTTAAACTTTCAAAATCATCTCGGTTTATACCATAATTTCCTATAAGCGGATAAGTCATAACAGTAATTTGTCCGCAGTAAGATAAATCGGATAATACCTCCTGATAACCTGTCATAGATGTATTAAATACTAATTCTCCTATTTTAAAGTTATCTGCCCCAAAACCTATGCCTTCATAATGACTGCCGTCTTCAAGTATTAAGTAGCGTTTCAAATTTTACCGTCCTATTAGTCTAAATTTTTTTTAGATTTTTATTTAAAATAAAAAAAAGATTGGAAATCAACTGAAAGTCAATCTCCAATCTTTTTAAGATTATCAAAAACTGCATTTTTCGCAGTATTTTCTTTAGTTTAAACTTTTTCCAAATCATATTATTTTTTCTTCATTTTTATTTTTTCTATAATAACATATAATAATTTATTTTACAATGAATTTTTTATTAATTATTTATAAATTTGAACTGATACCCTTTTAGTTTCTTCATCAAGCCATTTTATAAATGATTCTCTCATACGAGATTCACTTAAATAGTTTTTTACTCTAGTTCTTATACTTTCCATATCCTTTTCTATTTCCATTATTTTTACTATATAGAATCCTTTTCCTACCAATTCTCTTACACTGCTTACAGTACCTACTTTATATCCTCTTTTTGCTAAATTAAGACCGGCATTTATTTGAGCTGGTAATGATCTTTTTCCTGCATCATAAAGAAGATTATATCCTAAATCTCCTCCGTTTTTTCTTGTAGCTTCATCTTCACTATACTGCTTAGCAAGTTCTGCAAAATCTTGTCCTCTTGCTGCCATACCTCTTACTTTGCTTGCTAATTCCTGCTTTTCTCCTTTTTCTGTAAATGTAGCGGCTTTAAAAAATATCCAAGAAAGTTTCACTAAAGTATCAGCTTCAAATGCAGATTTATCTTTTGTACTATTATAAAACTCATCAGCTTCTTTATCGCTAATCTCTGTATTATTAACTACAAGTCCGTATAAATTTTCCATAGCTATTTGTTTTTTTATAGAATTCTTATATTCATCATAAGATATGCCTTCAGCCATTAACTGCTTAGCAAATTGATCTGCATTCATATTATATTGTTTTGCAATACTTTCTAATCTTCTTTTTACATCATTTTCTTCTATAACATAATTATTTTCTTTAAGTTTTAAATACATTACTCTTTCTTCAACTAAATCTTTATAAACCATATCGTCTGTAACTCTTTGTCCTACAGATCTAGCCTGTAATGTTAGAAATGTTTTTCTGCTTAAAAAGTCCTCATAAGTAATAGGCATAGAACCTACTATACCTACTATGCTGTTTACAACATCATTAAATAAAAGATTACTTTGTATAAAAATAAAAGATAATATAAAAACTATTATTTTTCTCATGTAAATTTTAATCCTTAATAATTATTGCATGTATATAAACCGTTTATAAAGAATATCATTAAAACATTTTCCATGCAAGCATATTTTTAATCATTTAAATAGAATGAAAGTATATTTTTAAATGATTTTATATTATATTTTATATCGTAAATATCTCTTATACTTTTTATTTTTTGTAGAACATATTGAGGATTAAATGATAAATTATAAAAATATTCAATATATTTAAATACATGTTCATCATCCATATTTAATTCCATAACACTTTTTCTCATATCATAATCAAACCAATTTTTTGTTTTAATAAGATTATTTTCATCGCAATATTTGAATAATTTAGTTCCAGGATACGGTATAAAAAGAGAAACATTCATAGAATTAATATATCCGTTAAGCATTAGATCTTTTACAATATTGAAAGTGTTTATTATATCTTCATCCGTTTCCCAAGGATAACCTATCTTTACCATTATATCTATGAATAAACCAGCTTTTTTAGCTAATTTTATAGATTCTATAACATTTTCTATAGTATTGTCAGTAATACCTAGTTTCTCTATAGTTTTAGCATTTCCTGAAGGCAAATTGAAAATAACAGTTTTAAATCCAGACTTTTTCATCATTTTATAATCTTGATATTCTAATATCCCAAGATAAACATAACAATCTATATAAACTTTTTTATTAAGTTTTCTTTCTTTCATAGTTTCACAAAATAATGAAAGCCATTCGCCTGTAGGAAAATAAACACTTGTATCCAAAATTTCTTTTATTCCATATCTTTTATTTAAGTATTCTATTTCATCTATAACATTTATTGGGTTTCTAACTCTTACCTTATCAAAAAGAATATTAGAAGAATTACTATTATAATTATTATATAAAGAACCTCTCGCTGACATTATAGATGTACCGGGTGTTTTTTTGAAATATTCATTAGTTTTTGAATATAATTTCCAATTTGTAAGATTTCTATCTATAAACGGAAGTCTGTCTAAAGATTCTTCAAGTTCAAATTTTCCTGTATTTTTTATATTTCCATTAGATGTTCTGTAGTATATTCCTTTATCTAATTTTTCTCCATTATTTATATGATTAACTAAATTCAAAAGAAGAAAATCATAATCTCCGCCTGTTAATACAAAATCAGTTTTTGATTTTTCCATACTTTCTTCAGGTAAAGCGGTAACATGATCACCTGCCAAAACAACATAAACATTTTCATATCTTTCTTTTACTGATTCTATAGTATCCCAAATATAATTAATAATAGGGGTTTTTACTTCAAAGAATATTAAGTCGGGTGCTATATCATCTATATTATTAAACCAATCTATAGTTGTAATATTAGAAGCTATTGTATCTAAAAACACAACATTAATACCATTATTTTTTAATAAAGTAGCAGCATAAGACGGCAGCATAGGGTAGGCATATGAAGGATTTTTTAACCATTGAAATTGCCTATTTAAAGATATTAACGGATATCCATTATTATATTCAAAAGGCGGATATGTTATACAAACTTTTTTAATTTCTTTTTTTTTCATATTTTATTTAGTTTTTTTAGCTACTTTTTTCTTTGCAGCTGAAGATTTTTTCTTAATTATTTTATTTTCATATACATACTTCTCTAATTCATATTGATCATCAAATATTACATCATACCATTCTTCATATCTTTCACATTTAGGAGGGCTATGTTTTGAGCAGATTTCATTTCTGTTTTCATAATTTTTGCATAAATATGTTTTTTTATCTAAATATCTGCATTCGCTTCTTATCATATGATACCAAGTATTTTCATATATAAATATAAATGAATGTCTGAAATGCAAATACCATTTTAATGTATTAAGTTCGCTTTCATTTTTAGGCGGAGATATTTCCATAACCAAATCATGACAGCATAATGAATTGCAGTCAGCACATAAT
>CASEHG010000296.1 GCA_949287565.1 uncultured Brachyspira sp. | reverse complement strand
ATATACTTAATGAATATATTAAAAAAAATATAGAAGAAAAAATAAAGCATTGCGAAGTAGTGTTTACAGTATATAAAGAAAAAGAGGTTATAAATGAATCTCAGCAAATAAATCAGATGTATAATGACAGAGATATGCTTTTATCTATATGTGGGTTTATTGACAGTGAATATAATTTAAATAATTATTTCGATGAAGTATTTGATAAAATTTTAGATGGTGAATTAGTTTATATACCCAATATCACAAATTGTGCTAACTGTTATAATGCTCCTTACTGCGAAAAGGCATATAAAAAAGATGATGATGAAAATTAAAACATTAAAAAATAATAAATAATAAAAAAGGAGCTATAATTAAATAGCTCCTTCTTATTTTATAAAAACTTAAATTACCATTTAAGTACGAATTCTGTGTAAATCTCGCCGTCTTTAATAGATTTAGTAATTTCCATAGTTGATCTAATATGTGTAAGAGATTCAAGTAAAAGGCTAGCCCAAGCAAGTACAGCAAGCTCAATAACTTCAGGATCCTCATTAAAATTAGTAAGATGAACTACTAATAATTTTTTTCTAGCTTTAATTAACTCTATTCTAGCCGGATCAAATAAATCAGTGAATATATGTTCAGCAGCATAAGTTAAAGCAAAATGTTTAGGTACAAAGAAAAGTAATGGTCTAATATATTTAGGTATTATTTGCTGATAATGGTATTCAGAAATTTCTTTAATACCTGTATTAGCACCAGCGTAGAATAAATCACATACCAATTTATAAGGTTTATGGAATGAAGTCATATAAGGATACCATTCCTTACTTGATATTTCATTTTTGAATATTAAAGAAGATGAAGGCTCCATTGCAGTTACCCATTTCTGATATCCTTCTTCTCCGAATTTTGTTTTTATGAATTCTTTTAATATTATTAATGTAATACCCTTAACTCTTTGAGTAACAGTATCTTTCTTAGTTTTAAGATCTCTAATCTTATATTGAGATATTTCTGATTCAAGTTCTGATAGTAATTTGTTATTATCATTTGCAAATTTATTCATAACATTTGCAGAAGTAGAAAGATCATTAGAACTATCAGAAATACTTACTACACTTGTATGTATAGACTCAGATATAGTTTTGAGTTTATTCATAGTTTTAGATGTAGAAATAGAAATATTATTTAAAGATTCAAGACTATTTCTTATATTTCCAAGTTTATCAGCCATATCAATATACTGCGTTTTAATATGATCACTTGATTGAGAAATTTTAGTAATAGAGTCTACTATTTCATTGATTGCTTTTAACTGTTCTACAGAAGATACATGCACAGTATCCATAATCTCTGTTACTTCTTGTACATCTTTAGTAAGTATATCAAACTGTTCTGTAGATTCTGTTAAGTCATTAGTAGTGATAATGATTTTTTCTTCGATGTTTTGAAGAACTTTATTAGCATTATCAGCCTGTTCGTTAGAAACTTCAGATAATTTACGTATTTCCTCAGCAACTACAGCGAAACCTGAACTGTATTTACCAGCATGAGCAGCCTCAATAGCAGCGTTCATAGCCAAAAGGTTTGTTTGATGCGCTATGTTTCTAATGGAACTTACGAAATTAGAAATGAATCCTAAAGCATTTCTTAAGTCGCCTGTAGCCATAGATGTAGCCTGCATCTTCTCTTTACTTTTTACAGAAGCTAGCGACAAATCTTTAGCTTTATTTGTTGCTTTAGAAATAATAGCATCTATGTTTTCTATAGTTTTACTCATCTCTTCTACTGAAGCAGCTATTTGTTCTATGTTTTCACCTTCTTCAATGATTTTACTTTGAAGTTCTCTAGTATCTCTTTCAACCAAATCAATATTGCTTGTATTTGAAGCTATATATTCCTGCATATTTTGGTTACTGCTTTCTACCAATTCTACCTGATTCAATTCATCATTAACATTATTTTTAATAACTTCTATATTATTATTAATACCATATATTATCTCTAAGTTATCACTGATCTTTTGTGAGAGTGTATCACTTTGTTTTTTAGAGGTTAGAATAGTTCTTTTTACACTTGAAAGTACCGATTGAAGTGAGTTATTCAAAAGTCCAACCCATTTTGTCATTTCTCCTATTTCATCACTTCCGGAAACAGCAGGTATTTTTACAGTTAAATCTTTATTATCAACAGAATTACCTATAGCATCAGATATTTTTGTTATAGAACTGAATAATAATTTAATAAAGAATATAATAGTAACTATTGCCATTAAGAATGCTATTATGATAGTATAGAATATAGCATCATTCATATCTTTTATTTGAGAAGTATAATATGAATTAGGTATAAGCATTACTATATTAATAAGTCCCGCAATATTAGCAACATAAGCTTTACATAAAGTATTATTTATTTCTATACCATCTGTTTTGCTAAATCCAGCAGTTAGATTAGAATTAAATATTTCATAGTATTGAGGATACAATATATCTAATCTTCCATTTACTATATCAGGATTTTTTGAATTGATAATAGCTGAATTTCTTTTATCAATTACCATTATGTCAGCACCTTCTATAGCAAGTATGTCCTTTATATTTTCTGTAGAATAATTGAAAAGCACTCCAACATTTGCAATACCTACAATTTTTTCATCGTTTTGCATATCTGGTATTGTAGAAGCTATATTAAATGTTATTCCTATATGAGGTCCTTCATTGATCATATAAGGTTTTAATATTTGTCTTCTTAATATACTTCTATATGTTTGACCATATGTATTTGTTAGAGCATCCCACATAGCTTTGTTTGTGGTATTTACTTTTGTAAATTCTTTATTGAAAGTAGAGTATCTATAAAGAGTAAAAGGTTCATTTCCATCATTTACAGCATTAGGGTGAAATAAAACACTTACAATTCTATTAAAATATAATTGAGATTCATTTACAGTAGCTGATAGAAAGTTTTTGAAGTATTCATCTCTATCATCTATAGGGTAATTTTTTATATTATTGTAGTCAACAGAAAGTGTTGTAGATATTTTTGCAGATTCTTCTCTTGCTGAAATTATATTATATTCAAATTCTTTCTCTATTAATCTAAATCTATTATCTAAACTTCTTTCTATAACAGTGGAAAAAGTTTCAGTATTTAAAGTATTACTCAAAAAATTGGTGCTGAAAGCCACCAAAACCATAACTCCGACTATTATTAAAATTATACGAATCTTTATACCCATTTCAAAATGCTCCTGTGTAATTAGTATCGGCATTGGAAGTATATATTTTAAAGAATTAATATCTATAATATATTTAAAACTAATAGCTGTAAAGGGATATTAATAAAAAAAGTATAATATTTTTTATTATACTTTTTAAATTTTAAATATAAAAATAGGCGGCATCTAATTTATTTGATACCGCCTCAAAAAATCTATATATTACTTACACACCCATTCTGTTTATCACAACATCTAAAAGCTGATCCATAACACTTACAACTCTGGCAGATGCATTATAACCATGCTGATACATAGCCATTTGAGCAACTTCTTCATCTAAGTTAACTCCAGATACTGACTGTCTTAATTTTTCAAGATATTCCATGACAACAGTTTGTTTTTCTGTTTCAGCATTAGCTGTTTCTGTTCTTGAAGCTATTTTAGCAAGACTTCCTGTATAGAAATCATTGAATGTAGATTTGCTGTCAACCATTATTTCTTTAGTTTTCAAATTAGCAATAGCCAAAGCATTAGAACCATCACCTATACCATTCCATTTATCATTAAAGCCATTACCTGTAGTATCTATACCTTTAGAAGCTGCTATGTAATTTACATCGTTTCTGATAATATCATTAACAGCGATAGCTGCAGCAGGGTGTCTGTCAGGTGTAACTGTAAAGTTTCTGAAATCTCCTGCTAGCTTGTTTACTTGATCTATTGTCTGCCAATTATAAGCACCAGCAGCGCCAGACTGATTCAATACGCCTGTTATTCCTACAAGGAAATCTCCTGAATCTTCTATATGTTTAATGAAATATGAAGGTTTCATATAATCATCAAAGCCTCTTGCTTTAAGAACAAGTCTATTTTTATCATCTAAATAAGCTGAAACATTAGCTTCGCTTGAGTTGATTTTATCTATCAATTCTCCCACTTTCATTTGAGCAGTATAATCTATAGCAACATCAGCACCTTCTCTTGATTTATTACCGAATACTAAAGTTCCGCTGCTTCCTATGCTGGCAGTAGAATCTACTGAATTAATACCGCTTACTTTGAACATTATAGTAGAATCTTCCTGTCCGTCATTATTAATATCAAAATTACCTATTACAGAAGGAGTAGTTTTTGTAACTGTGAAGAAATCAATACCTGTTTCCTGATTAAGTCCGAAACCGCTTCTATGAACTTCGTTTACACTGTCTGCTAAATTCATAGCAAAAGTATCTAAATCATTAATAGCATCAACAGTATCAACATCTCTAAGTTCTAATAAAGCCTTTAATTCTCCGCCTTCAAACTGAACCTGAACATGATCTTTTTTCCAATAAATATCATACATTCCTTCATTATTAATATTTTTCTCAGCACTTAATTCGCTTACAACATTACCTTGAATCAATGCTCTTCCGCCTATATAAATCATAGTTTCATCAGGATCCATAGATTTTATATCAACATTAGCAAGAGAAGAAAGTTCATCAACAAGTAAATCTCTTCTATCTAATAAATCATTAGGACTTTGTCCCAATGCCTGCTGTTTTACTATTTCTACGTTTAAATCTTTTATAGAATTAGATATATCATTAATTCTCTTAACCTTATTTTCAACTAAGTTATTCAAATTATTACGCATACCGTTCATTTGATTGAACATTTGATTAATAGAATTATTGATTCTGTCAGCTCTCTCTACAAGCACCATTCTAGTGCCTCTTTCAGTAGGATTAGCAGCCATTTCCTGCCAAGAATCCCAGAAAGCATCTAAATCGCTTCTTAAATTTGCATTGCCTGGCTCATTATATATAGCTTCTAATTGCTTTAAATAATCTGATTTTGTTTTCCAATAACCGTCAGTACCAAGCTCCATCATTATTTTAGAGTCAATGAATTGATCTCTTATTCTCTCTACTGTAGTTATTTCAGCACCCTGTCCTATTTGACCAGCACGTTCAGCTCTATTCAAGCTAGGTGCTTCTAAAGGCTTATCAAATGTACGCATTACCACTCTTTGTCTGCTGTATCCTTTAGTGGCAACATTATTTATATTATGACCTGTAACTTCCAAAGCTGTTTTGAAGTTTTGTAATGATCTTTTACCTAATTCTATACCAAAAAATGAGCTTGTAGACATTATTATGCTCCTTAAAAAATAATAATTTGCTTCTAATTAATTATTAGAATTATCGTATTTATAAAAAAATTTATTACATTTTTTTTATTATTATTGTAACAAAAGGTAACATAATAAAAAAATGGCATATATGTTTTATGTTTATACTTTTATTAAAGATTCTTTATTTCTTCTATGCTAAGGCCGGTATTTTCACTGATAATATTTATATCTATACCCGAATTTTTAAATTTTTTAGCTATAGCAATCTTTTCAGATTTTTTACCTTTCTCCACACCTTCTTCCATACCTTCTTTTATGCCTTCTTCCCGCTCTCTCTTAAGCATAACAGTTCGACCATATAAAAAAGCATCTCTTGCATTATAAACTTGCATTTCATCTTCACTAGATGTAAAACGTTCATATTTATTAATTACTTTATCCATTATAAATTTACCTCATTTAATAAATAAAAATTGTTCGCCGTATTTGTATGTCAAATAAATTTGCCATACGCTCACAATTTTTATAATTAGATTTATGATGCTATTTTATACTTTTACTCTATCCAAGATAATATTCTTTTTTTCTTCATAATTTCTATATGCTTTAAAAAATAATAGGCCGACTTTTTAAAAAGACAGCCTATTTATTTCCTATTATAATTTTTTATATGTTCAAAAATTTATACTTTAAAGAAGCTCATAGCATTAACTAACTCTTCAGCCTGATTAAGCAAAGAACTAGATGATGCAGAAGTATGTTCTACTAAAGCAGCATTTTGCTGAGTTACTGCATCCATATCTGTGATTGCTTTATTAACCTGCTGAACTCCTGATTGCTGTTCTAATGCTGTTGTGCTTATATCTTCCATGAGTTTTGAAGTTACATCTATTTTATCTTGAATATCTTTAAATATCTCTTGTGATTCTCTTGCTGATTCTGTGGCTTTAGTAATTTTTTCATAAGCATTATCTGCTAGGCTAGTAATATCTTTTACTGATGACTGAGTAGTCTGTGCCAAATTTCTTACTTCAGAAGCTACTACTGCAAAACCTTTACCTTGATCTCCTGCACGGGCTGCTTCTACTGCTGCATTAAGAGCAAGTATATTAGTTTGAAATGCTATATCTTCTATTATTTTTGTAATGTTTTTTATTTTTGTACTAGCTTCATTAACTTCTTCTATATTTTGAACAGTATCTAATATTATACTTCCAGCATGTTCAATAGATGCTTTTGAGTTTATCATCATTTTATTTCCGTCTACTGATTTATTTGTAGATGATACAATAGTAGAGGCCATCTCCTCCATTGATGAAGCTGTTTCCTGCAAACTAGATGCCTGAGTATCTGTTCTTCTTGATAAATCTTCACTGTCTTTTGAAAGTGCTCTTGCACTACTAGTTATTTCATCGGCAGAAACTCTAACTTTCATTATAATATCAAGCAGTACATCACGCATATTAAAGAAAGAATTAGCAAGCATACCTAATTCATCATCTCTATTAATATTTTGATGTTCATAAATCAAATTACCTTGAGATATTTCTTTGGCAAATAATACTAATGAAATTAATGGTTTTGTTATAGTCTTTATATAAAGAGCAACTACAAAGCATGCTAATATTATGAAGAACGGTCCTATTGTAGATGTTCTAAAAATTATGCCTCTTATATCTTTATAAATTTGACTATTGTAATTTGCAAATATAACAGACCAAGGCATTATGCTAATATTTTTATAAGCGGCAGAACGTTTACTTTTATTATTTCCAAACACATAAGATTCTATAACACCTTCCGATGTAGTCTTTGCTATCTCATAAACTTGAGGTAATAAAGTGCCTATTCTGTTATGATCGGATGAAAGCATAATAATACCTTTATCATTTGCTATTGTTATATCACCGTCAAAGTTAATATTATCAATGAAATCTTTATTTACTTTTCCTAAATCTATATTTATGTAAATAATACCTATTAAATTTCCTTGAGAATTAAATAGTCCTTTGCAAAGAAGTATAGCTTGAGAATCTTTTGCTATGGTATTGGCATAAGTAGCATTATAATTATTTGCTTTTAATCTTGTAAATAATTCAGTGTCAGAATCAGTTATAGATGTGCCTTCAAGAGATGCATTATCACTATCAACTATTATCCTTCCATTGACATCTGCAAGTCCCATATTAAGAGCATATCCATTTACTGAAGCAAAATCTTTTAATCTGTTTATGCTCTGCTGTTTAACATTTGCATCATTAGTATAAAGTATATTAAATACAGTTGATGATTTAGAATATGTATCAATGGCTAATAGCTGCTCATTAAGTACCATATCTACCATAGAAGCATATCCTGAAACTGTGGATTTAAAGCCGTTTAATGTTGCTCTTTTTACTGCCCTTGTAGATGATAATACAGAAAGTGTTCCCAATATAAAAATTGTAATGAAAATGATAATACTGATAATGAAAGGAATTTTAAAAGCTAAACTCTTCATTTTTCTCATACATACAAACCCTAATGAAATTTTGTTTTTATTAAAAAATAATTGTTTTAATATATATTTTATTCGAATAATTTGAATATAAAAATAAAAAAAAATTGTAATTTTTTTTTAAAAATTATATTTTATGATATTTATTCAATGTAAAAATGCAAAAATCAAATAAAAAGGGTTACTTCCTTATATTAGGAAATAACCCTTAAAAATCATACTGAAATTATCAAACTTTAAAGAAACTCATAGCATTAACCAGTTCTTCAGCCTGATTAAGCAAAGAGTTAGATGAAGCAGAAGCCTGTTCTACTAATGCAGCATTCTGCTGGGTTACTGTATCCATATCTGTTACAGCTCTATTAACTTGTTCTACACCTTCATGCTGTTCTACTGCTGTTGAGCTTATATCCTGCATTATTTTTGCTGTATTTTCTATCTTTTCCTGAAGTTCACTGAATATATCCTGTGAAACTCTTGCTGATTCTGTGGCTTTATTTATTTTATCATAGGCATTGTCTACCAAAGTAGTAATATCTTTTACTGATGATTGAGTAGTTTGTGCTAAATTTCTAACCTCAGAAGCTACCACTGCAAAACCTTTACCCATATCTCCAGCCCTAGCTGCTTCAACTGCCGCATTAAGAGCAAGTATATTAGTTTGGAATGCTATATCTTCTATTATCTTTGTAATATCTCTAATCTTAGTGCTGGCATCATAAACTTCTTCTATATTTTTAGTAGTATCAAGTATTATTTCTCCGGCATTTTGAATAGCCTCTCTTGAATCTATCATCATTTTATTACCTTCCACAGACTGATCTGCTGATGATTTTATTGTAGAAGCCATTTGCTCCATTGATGAAGCTGTTTCTTCTAGACTTGCAGCCTGTGCCTCTGTACGTTTTGATAAATCTATACTTCCTGTAGAAAGCTCTTTAGCATTCATTCTTATTTCATCTGCTGAAGTTCTTACTTTAATTATAATATCTGAAAGTCTGTCTCTCATATCAAAGAAAGAGTTTGCCAATACTCCAAGCTCATCTTTACGATTTATATTTCTATGTGTAGAAGTTAAATCTCCATTGGAAATTTCTCTGGATATTAGAACTAATTCGTCTAAAGGTTTTGTAATGCTCTTAATATACATAAATATTAATACTGTACATAATATTATAAATAGTGGTCCGATTATTACAGTACGAAGAACCGTATATTTTATTTCTTTGTATATTTCACTATCTGCTTTTGCAAATACAACAGTCCAAGGCATTATATCAATATTTTGATAAGCGGCAGAACGTTTTCCTTCATAACCTTCATAAGTATATGATTCTATTATGCCTTCTTTTTTTGTTTTTATAATATCATAAACTTCAGGTAAATTTCCGCCTATTCTTTTATTATCTGATGATAATATTATATTACCATCATTATTAGCAACTGTTATTCTTCCGTTAATTTTCAAGCCGCTTATAAATTCATTATTTACTTTTTGCAAATCTAAATTAATGTAAACTAATCCTATTATATTACCTTGAGAATTCTTAATTCCTCCGCAAAGAAGAAGTGCCTGTCCTCCTGTTGTAGATGATATACTTGGAGAATTATCATAAGTAAATTTATAGTTATTAGCTTTCATTTGTGAAAATAAATTTTTATGAATTTCTGCTATAGATGCTCCTATAAGTTTAGGGTTAGTGCTGTCAAGTAATACTACACCATTAATATCAGCAAGTCCAACATTTACCGCATAAGTATTTACTGAAGCAAAATCTTTTAATCTTTTTTCTGCCTCATTTCTTACGGCTATATCATCTATATTTATAATTCCGTTTGCTAATGTGCCTGACTGAGAATAAGTTGCTATTGCTAATAACTGCTCATGAAGAACCATATCTATCATATATGAATATCCTGAAACTGTAGAAGAAAAACCTTCTAAAGCTGATTTTCTAATAGCTCTTGATGAAGACCAGATAGAAATTGAAGCCAATGTGGCTATTGTGATAAAAATGATAGAACTTATTATAACTGGAATTTTGAAAGATAAACTATGTATTTTTTTCATTGATAAAAACCTCTATATATGATTAAAATTATTTACTTGTAATTTAAATTAAGAAATATGTTTATCAGATATTGACAGTATTAATCTAACAATAAAAATTACGTTGTCAAATTTTTTTTGAATTTTTTTAAAAAAATAAAAAAAATTTTGATTTTTTTGGAAATTTAACTATTAAATGCATAATATAAAATACATATTATACATTTAATATATATGTAAAAAAATATCATATTTGATAATTTTTTAATTATTCTATTGTCATATGATTAAATATTGTATATAATAATACTTCTAACAAAATCATATTAATGTGAAAATATAAGGATTTTTTATGAATAAGTTTTTAAGTAATAAAGCTAAATCTATAGAACCATATACTCCAGGTGAGCAGCCTAAAGATAAAAATTATATAAAATTAAATACAAATGAATCTCCGTATCCTCCTTCTCCAAATGTGAAAAAGGCATTAATAGAAAGCAATTTTGATGATTTAAGACTTTACCCTGATCCTAATGTTTCGGATTTGAAAAAAGAAATTGCTGAGCTATATAATGTTAATACAAATAATATTTTTATAGGAAACGGCTCCGATGAAATATTAGCTTTTTCTTTTATGGCTTTCTTTAATAAAGGAGATAAAGTTTATTATCCTAATATTACATACAGCTTTTATTCCATATATTCATCTCTTTTTGATTTAAACGAAGTGAAAATACCATTAAAAGATGATTTTAGTATAGATATTAATGATTATAAAAATTTGGATGCGGGTATATTCATAGCTAATCCTAATGCTCCAACAGGATTAATGCTTACTTTATCACAAATAGAAGAAATTATAATAAATAATAGAAATAATATAGTGATAGTAGATGAAGCATATATTGATTTCGCTGAAACAGAGAGTGCTTATAAACTTGTAAATAAATATGATAATCTTTTAGTCATACAAACTTTTTCAAAATCTAGAGCATTGGCAGGAATTCGTTTAGGCTTTGCTATAGGAAATGAAAATCTTATTCAGGGACTTAAAAATATTAAATATTCTTTTAATTCTTATACTATTAATAGACTTTCTATAATTGCTGGCATTGAGGCTATAAAAGATAAAGATTATTTTAAAGATACTGTAAATAAAGTGATAACAACAAGAGAGAAAACAAAAATAAAATTAAAAGAATTGGGTTTTAATGTTCTTGATTCTAAATCTAATTTTATATTTATATCACATAAAAATGTATTTGCTGAAGATATTTATGTGAAATTAAGAGAAAATGGTATACTAGTAAGATATTTTAAAACCGATCTTATTAATAATTATATAAGGGTAACTATAGGTACAGATGAAGAAATGAATATTTTTGTAGAAAAGATAGAAAATATAATAAAAAATTGAATAATAATGTGATAATTAATAATCAAAATTAAAAAAAATATTTAAAGTTTTTAGTTTTTGTATATACTATTATATTATAAAAAAATTGTATAAAAAACTGGATAAAGAACATGAGCGATACTACATTATATATTATAACAGCAATAATATTTATTATTATATTAATATCTACAATTATACTAATAAGAAATATATTTAATAAAAAAGTTCATAAACCTTCAAGAAATACAAAGAAAAAGATGCATGAACTAAGAAAAATAGTTTCATTAAATCCTAAAGATTTAGACTCTTTATATGAGTTGGCACTTATAGAGGAAGAATATCAAGAATTAACAGGGGCATTGCCTAAATTTGAATTATTATTGGGTAAAAGATATTTTAAAGACAATAATATAAATGAAATAGAAATATATAAAAAGATGGAGGCAGGATACGATCAGCTTGAAGATAAAGAGAATAGTTTTAAATATGCTATGATGATATCCAAATTAGAGCCTAATAATATTGATTATGCTATAAAAATAGGTAATGTTTTAGGGCAGGAAGGAAAATATAAATTGGCTTCTGAATATTTTAATAAAGTTATAGTATCAAAAGAAAATTTAAGTATAGAAGAAGCTAGAACTGCCGCTTTATCATTTTTTATGATTAAAGATTATAAAAAATCTATAATATTTTTAGAGGAATTATATAAGAAAATATCAAATGATAAAGAAACAGATATATTAGAAATTTATAATCTTGAAATATTGCTTGTATCTCTTTATATATCAGCAGATGAACTTAATATAGCAATTACATTTTTAGAACAAATATTATCTAATAAGAGTATAAGCGAAGAGCATAAATTATATGTTAATAGAATATATATGTTTATATTATATAAACTTTCAGATAATGATAAGTTTGTTTCTAAATATAATGAATTAAGAGCTTATTATAAATTAGATGAAGCTAAAAAAGAATATGCTGCATTAATATTTGACTTTGCATTCTATGCTTATTTCTTAAAAGATATAAATACTTCTATAAATTATTTTACAAAATTAAATTCTTTTCATATGCTTGAATATAGTGTTTATTATTTAGATCAAATATTAGAGTATCTTAATGAAGTTAATAAAGCATCTATACAATTAATAAAATTAAGAAGCAGCGGAAAATTTGATAATGAAAAATTCAAAAATGAAAATTATGAAAAGTATATAGATCCTGAATTGATAGATATATGGGAATTAGTATTAAGTTTATGGCAGGGTACATTTATTAAATTTGATTATATCACTTCAAATGCTCCGAATCCGGAAAATAAAATAGATATAGATAAAATATTGGCAGAATTAAATGCCGCTAGAGAAAATGACAGCACCAAAAATATTAATTTAAATGAAATAGATAAAATATATTCTTTGAATTTAAGTAATTTTAAAAAACTATGTAAGAATTTGATTCAAAATAAATTATCATATTCTATACTTCAAGAATATACCGATAATGTAATAGATTATAATTATGGAGATGAGGTTAATTATTTAGCATATCATGTAACAAAAAGCAGAAAGGACTTAACATTAATTTCTGTGAAAAGATGGAAAAATACAGAGGTAGGGGAGTTGATAATAAGAGATTTTTTACTTATGGTAAATGAATCAGGGGCAAAAAATGGAATATTGATTCTTCCTGTAAGATTATCTAATAGTGCAAAAAGTTATGCAAAACATAATGATAAAATTACGGTTTATACGAGGAGTCAATTCAATTCATTTTTGAAAACTAATTTTGTAAATTAAACTAATAAGGAAAAATTATGACTGACTCTTATATTTATATATTTATTGTTCCAGTATCTATATTAGGCTTGTTTGGGATCATTTTTTTCTTCAAAAGTATAACAGGTAATAATAGCGTATATAAACCAAAAAATATAAAAAAGAAGATAGAAGAGCTTGAGAAGAAAATACAGCTTAACCCTAAAGATTATAATTCAATGTATGATTTGGCAGTAATAGAAGAACAGTACAATATGACTGAGAAGGCTTTGGAGAGATACGAAAAGCTTCTCAATGTTAAATATTTTGAAGGCGAAGAATTAAATATTTATAAAAAACTTGAAGAGTTATATAATAAATTAGACAATAAAGAAGAAAGTTTAAAATACACTTTAAAAATATCTCAAATAGATGTTAATAACACATACTATTCTATAAAAGCAGCTACAGAACTTGGAAGAGAGGGAGCTTATAAATTAGCTACTGAATATTTCAATAGAGTTTTAAATAATAAAAACGATTTTGAAATATATGAGCTTAAAATATCTGCTATATCATATTTTATGAATAAAGAATATAGAAAAGTTATTTCTATTCTTGAAGAACTTCATAAAAGATTGAGCAGAAATATAAGTAATATTGAAGATGATTATGATGAACTTATATTGGTAGAAAAAATATTAATCTCTCTTTATATTATAACTGATGAGATTAATAGTGCCAGAACTTTTACAGAATCCATTTTATCATTAAGAGCTGTAAAAAATGATCCTAAATATCGTTTCTTTATAAATAGAATATATTTGTATATATTATATAAATCAGATGATAATGAGGCATTTATAAACTTATACAATCAATATTCAATGCAGTATAAAGTAAATGAAATAAAAAAGGAAGAAAGTATTATCATTTTAGATTTTGCTTTTTATAATTATTTTATAAAAGATATTAACAGTTCTATGAGTTATTTTGAACATATAAGATTATTTAATGATCCAGAATTTGATATATATGATTTGGACAGCATATTTATTTATTTGTCAGAAATTACTAAAGCTGAAGCTCAATTAAAAAAATTGAGAGGAGATATTCAATTAAATAATAAAGATAAATATGTAAAAGAGAATTATGAAAAATATGTTAATTCTCAGTATATAGAATCTTGGGAGAATTCGGTTAGATTATGGGAGGATTCATTTAATAGTTTAGATACTATATTGAATTTAATAGAAATAGAAAGGAATGTGGATATTGAAAAAATATTATTGGAATGCAATATAAATGAAAATAATACTACTATAGAAAATTTAAATAGCAAGAAGGTAGACAAGATTTATGATATAAGTTTATCGTCCTTTAAAAGTATATGTCAGGATATAATACAGAAAAAGCTTTTATATTCAGCCGTACAGGAATATAATGAAAAACTAATAGATTATGATTACGGAGATGAGGTTAATTATTTAGCATTTGCTGTAAATAAAAGTAAAAAAGATTTAACTTTAATATCTTTCAAACGCTGGAGAAATACGGAAGTAGGAGAGCTTGTAATAAGAGATTTTATGCTTCTTATTAATGAGGCAGGGGCAAAAAATGGAATATTAGTTTTACCTCTAGAGCTTACAAATAGTGCAAGAAGTTATGCTACGCATAATGATAAAGTTAAAGTTTATACAAGAAATCAGTTTAATTATATGCTTAGAGATAGTAAAATATAATTATAGTATAATAAATAAAAAGAGCTGATAATTTATCAGCTCTTTATTCATTAATTACAATAAATTTATTTGTTTTCTTTATTGACTTCTTTAGATTCTTTAGTTTCATCTATAAGTCTTATTAATTCATTAGATCTGGAAGCTATACTCTCTTTTAATGCTAATAAAGTATCTTTTCCTGCTTTATTGTTTGCTATTTCTCTTTTCAAAAGATCTGCTATATTAAGGCATGCGAGTATTGCTATAGTATCTCTAGGATAATTAGGACCATACTGCTCTGCTATATCATTCATACTTTCATTAACAAATTCAGCAACCTCTTTTAAATATTCAGCATTACCCTCTTGAGATTTTATGCTTAGCATTCTGCCGTATATATTAACCTCTACAATAGTAACATCATCCATAATTATTTACCTATTATTTTGATTCATTATCAAAGAAAAATTCTTCCTCATCATCATCACCGAACATATACTGATCATCTTCGTTTATATCAAATTCATAATTATCTTCTTTACTGTTTTTATCAATATTTTCTTCTACTGCTTCATTAGTTTTATTTTCTGTTTGTTCATCTTTTATATCATTATCCCAGCTGGCATCTGAAGCATTACTGAAAGGATCTTCATCTTCTGTAACTTTAACATTTGAGATTTCTTTTACTTCTTTTGTTTCTTTTATCTCTTTTATTTCATTGTTTGTATTAACATTATTTTCTGCTTTATACTCTTCATATTCATCAGCTGATGAGAAAGGGTCTTCTTCATCAATCTCTTCTACACTGCTTTCAAATACATTCTCAGCACTTTTTACTTCTTCTTTAATCTCTTTAGATGTTTCTTCTAATGGCTTATTATCTTTTTCTTTTTCTTCAGTGATTACATTTGTATTATTAGATGTATTGCTATTAACTTGTTCATTATAAACAGTATTTTCTGCATTATGAATCATAGAAGCATGATGAGATTTTTTAGCCTCAAGACTTGATTTTCTTACGCTGTCTATTCTATCTATTAGAATACCTAATTTTTCTTTAAGTTCATTATTTTCTTTGTTTAAAGAATCTACGGCTCTTATTGCTTTTTCTAATTCTTTTTTTAGATTATCATTTTCTTCCATTAAAGTCATAGAATCTTTTTCTGTATTTTCCAAATTAGATTTAAGAGTATCTCTTTCTATTCTAGTAGCTTCTAATTGTTTTATTAAATTATCTTTATCCTCTTTTATAGAATTATAATTATCAGTAACATTTCTCTTATCAGCTTCTAGTATAGTTTTTTCTTCTTTTAATAGATTGAAACTATCTTTTACATTTTTCAAACTGTTTATTAACTCTTCTTTTTCTGATTTGAGTTGTTCTATAATTTGATGCAATTCTTTATTATCGAATGAAATTAATTGATATTCATCTAGGAAATCTTTTAATTTTCCTTCTAAAATTGTAAATTCTTTCAAATTTCCCCCCCAAAAAAAAAGATATATTAAAAATTATATCACATATAAATTCAATTGTCAATTTTTTATTTATATGATACAATATAATTTATAAAACATAATGAAATATAGGTTTTTATGAAGAATATATTAAAATTAATTGTTCTGAATTTGGTATTGATGTTCTCTCAAGTAATATACGGACAATCTCCATATACAGATAAAGATCAGAAAGTTTTAAAAGGTGCTATAGATGCTTGGCCTATTATAGGTATAGAATATGAAAGAGCCACAGAAAGTTATATGCCTTTTGATTATATACATGAAAGTCATAAAAGAGAAAATAGAGTAAAAACTTCATTTCCTTCAAGAGTTTTATATGAACTTTCTACTATAGAAATTCATATGAATACTTTAATAGGTGTCAGCTTAACAGACGGACATTTCAGTATGCCTAATATGTATTTATCTCTTGGCAAAAGTTTTCATTTTGATTGGATGTTTTCTGC
Source organism: uncultured Brachyspira sp. (assembly GCA_949287565.1). Lineage (GTDB taxonomy): Bacteria > Spirochaetota > Brachyspiria > Brachyspirales > Brachyspiraceae > Brachyspira. The sequence goes on along the minus strand of CASEHG010000296.1, from coordinate 410 downwards.
TACTCCTTTTGTAACTATGACTTCAAAATTTGATGTTTTTAATAAAGATTATGCTACAGGAAGTATCGGATTATATGATGCTGGTATAGAAACTGTTACTTTAACTAGAATATTATTGTCATTTAGAATGAAAGCTGTTAATGATATAAACGGAAACACATTTATGCTGCTTCCTTCCGTTATAGACAGTGAATCTGCAAGTTTTGCTCCGCATTGGTATATTCCTAGAGTTAATAATGAAATGGGTTTCAGAGCTGGATTTATAGGATATAATTATGAATTATCTTATTCGCAAGGTTATTCTAAAGATTCTAATCCTTTAGCTGTTGCTTTAAAAATTAATGGAGATTATTTTAGGACTCAATTCCTATATCAATATAATGATAAAAATTCTCTTTCTCCAGACAATT
>CASEHG010000295.1 GCA_949287565.1 uncultured Brachyspira sp. | reverse complement strand
TCATTAGCATTTCCTCTGCTTTATGCATAGTTTCCATTCTAAACTTTTGATCTCCTGAAAGCATAACTTGATTTATTATATCATCATAAGCCTTATTACTATAAACACTGTAATTATTAGGAGAATAACTTAAACATAAAGTCATAAAGTTTATAGGATCATCAAAGTCTCCATTCCATGCTCCTCTTGCCATAGTGATGTTTCTGTCATATCTTGTTTGTAAAAATACTGCCCATTCTTCCTGAGTCAAAGTTACATCAATACCAAGATTTTCTTTCCACATCTGCTGAACTGCTTCAAATATTTTTACATGCAGCCCTGGATCTGTTTTAAACTCCATAACAGGAAAGCCTTCTCCATTAGGATATCCAGCATCGGCCATCAATTTTTTAGCTTCCTCTATATTCTTAGCATATCCTTCTTTAGTTATATCTATATATTCTCCGCCATTCTCTCTGAAATCTCCCTCATAGTCGGATATTCCAAAAGGAACTAAAGCACCTGCCGGCTTCTCCCCTCCTCTTGTAATTTGCTCTACTATATAATTTCTATCAATGGCAAGCGATAATGCTCTTCTTACTCTTACATCTTTCAATATCTCATTAGTTAAATTTAAGCAGTAATAATATGAAGATATTCTAGGTTCTATCACTATAAGTCCTTCATTTTGAAGTGTCTTTATATCTTGTCTTGGAAAAGATCTTGCAAAATGCAAAGAACCCGCTTTAACTCCTGCAACAGAAGCAGTTTCATTTTCCATAAGAACAAATGTAATCTTATCAGGAACTATATCTTCTACATTCCAATAATTAGTATTTTTTACCATTACAAGACTTTCATCTCTGTTTCTTTCTATAAGTTTAAAAGCTCCATTTCCTATATAAGTATCAGCATTTAAAGTCCATTCATCTCCATACTGTTCTATAATATCTTTTCTGAGAGGATAGAATGTAGGAAAACTTAAAAGCTCTAAAAAATATGCAGTAGGAGCTTCAAGCTGAACTTCTAAAGTATAATCATCTATTGCTTTTATACCTAAACTTTCTTTAGGCATAGTACCTGCTGTTATTGCTTTTGCATTTTTTACAGGTTCATGCTGATATCCGTATTGACTTCCTGTGGCAGGATCAACAACTCTTTGCCAAGAATAAACAAAATCACCAGCAACAACCGGCTTTCCATCTGTCCATTTTGAATTAGTTCTAAGTTTAAATGTATAAGTAAGTCCATCCTCGCTTATTTCCCAACTTTCAGCCACTCCAGGAATTAATTTTCCTTTAGAATCTTTTTCTATTAATCCTTCAAATGTATGCATCAAATAAAATACCGCATCTGAAGTTACATTGATACTAGGATCTATAGTATTTGGTTCAGGGCCTGTATTAATAAATATAGATATACCATCTTCCGATTTATTATTATTTGAACATGATACAATTAATGATACAAAAATCATAAATAAAATAAATATTTTTTTCATCAATATTAACTCCTAACATTTATATATAAAATTAATCTTCTAAATATGCTTTCATAAAACTATGCTGTCCCATAGAATCATATAAAACGCCTTTCAACTTAGGCGATACTAATATAGGCTCACTTGAGAAATATATAGGTATCATTGCCATATCAGATATTAATAATTCCTCAGCTTTATGCATAGTCATCATTCTATGAGATGAATCTGTAATTAATGTAGCTATTTTTATCAAATCATCATATCTTTTATTAGTATAAAGACTATTATTATTTGGCGATGTGCTTAAAAATACTGAAAGGAAATTAATAGGATCATTAAAATCTCCATTCCAACCGCCGCTTGCCATTTCAAAATTTTTATCGAATCTTTGAGTAAATAGATCTGATAATTCTAATTCTTCTATATTTACATCAATGCCTAAATTATCTTTCCACATTTTTTGTATAGCTTCAAATATTTTTCTATGTGCACCATAAGTAGTTTTTAAAGTCAATACAGGAAAACCATTTCCATTAGGGTATCCTGCGAGAATCATAAGCCTTCTTGCTTCTCTAATATTATTATCATAATTTTTTTCGTCTATATCTATATAATCACCGCCATTTTCCCTAAAATCTTCAAAGAAACAAGGTATACCATAAGGTACAAAAGCTGCTGCAGGTTTTTCACCATTTTTTGTAATATTATTAACTATATAATTTCTGTCAATTGCAAGAGATAATGCTTTTCTTACATTGATATCAGATAAAGTTTTATTAGTAGTATTCAAAAAATAGAAATATGTTGATATTCTAGGTACATTATGTATATATCCGCCTCTTTGCAATAAAGCTATATGCTCTATTGGAAAATTTCTTGAGAAATGAAGCAAGCCGCCTTTCAAAGCAGTTAAAGAATATTGAGGATCATTTTTCATTACAAACTCTAATCTGCTAGGTATAACTTCTTTATTATTCCAATAGAATTCATTTTTTTCCATAATAAGAACATCATCTATTTTTCTCTCTACAACTTTAAAAGGTCCGTTTCCTATAAAAGTTTCTGGTTTTTCTGTCCAATTAGTTTCGTATAGTTTTATTATATCTTCTCTCAAAGGATAAAATGTAGGATAAGATAAAATTTCTAGAAAATAAGTTAATGGTCTGTCCAAGACAATTTCTAATGTATAGTCATCTATAGCTTCTACACCTAAATATTTTGTTTCCATTTCTCCTTCAAGAATATTTTTAGAATTATTTATAACATTATATTGATATGCAAATTTACTTTTAGTATTAGGATCAAACAATCTCCTAAAAGAATAAACAAAATCTTTCGCTAAAACAGGATTACCATCGGACCAATAGGCATCTTGTCTTAAATTAAATGTATATACAAGTCCGTCAGCACTTATAGCCCAGCTTTTAGCAGCTGCAGGTATTATTTTACCATCTTTATCTTTACCTACTAAACCTTCAAATATATGATTTAAATATATTAAACTATCTCCTGTTACATTAAAGCTAGGATCCATAGTATATGGTTCCTGCCCTATATTTATAATCAATGAAAAATATTTTCCCTGTGGAGGTGTATGAGTAATGGTTTCCTCTATTTTTGTACAAGATATAGCTAAAGACATAAAAATAATGATGAAAATATAAGACTTTTTAAACATTCTATTATCCAAATGATATTTATTTAAATTAAGTATATATTTTATAACATATAATGTCAAATAATATTATTTCATTAGTTTAAAATATTCTATTATATTTTTTAATTCTTCAGATTCTTCATTAATAGATTTAGAATTTTCAGAAGCCTCTTTTACAAATTTAGAATCATTATTTGATTTATTTTTATTTGTAATTAATGATTTAGAATCATCAGATACTTTATAATGTTTACATTTTACTGCATCAATAACATCATTCAAATATTTTATGGTATTCTCATTATCAGCATTCATATCTATAATCGTATCGTCTAAATTTATATTCTCTATATTATCCGATTTTGTTTTGTATTTGTTTTTATTAAAAAAATTTATTACAGGTATTACTTTTTTATTCATAATATTAGGTACTATTATTATTATTAAAATAATTGATATAGAAATCATAATGCCAATCATTATTGCCATTTTATAATTATTTTTTAATACGGTAATCGATGGTATTGCAACTTCAAATCCACAATTCACATTATCAAATAAATTTATAGGTTTAACAATATAAAAATACCTCTTTGATTTTTTATATTATATTTTTCTATTATTAAATTTTTATTAGAATTTATCATATCTATTACATCATAATTATCATAAGGATGATATAAATTTGTAAAATTTTCACCTATAATTTCAATATCTGTATTACAATAAATAATAGTTCCATTTTCATCAAATAAAGTGGTTGATATATTATCTTCTTTATTGAAATTCATACTATCTGAACTCACATCCAAACCTATTACACCTATGATTTTGCTATCATGTGAATATATAGGCATCAAACATGTTTGAACCTGCTTATACTTATTTTGCATTTGAACAGTATATATAGGAGTTATACACATTTTATTTTTTCTATTGTATCATTGATAAATGATAATTTTAAATTTAAATTTTCAACACCAAATCTTGATATATTACCATTCCCATCTTTAGCCATATATATTCCGAATCTGCCGCCTATATTGCTGTATAGAACATCATTTTTATACATATTATCATTGCCAATTATATTTGGAAGAAATAATAAAAAAACTGCTTCAGCATTTTCACTTATTTTCTTTGAAAATTTATACATAAAATTTTCATATAATTCCCTGCTTTTTATATTGCTGTTATATAATTCTTCAGCAACCAATTTTATACTTTTCATATAATTTAATTCATTATTGATTAAATCTCTCATTTCTAATAATTTAGACTCAGACATTTCATCTAATATTACTAATGACATGTCTTTGGAAATAACAGATGTATGTATAATACTCATATACCTGTTATCATTATTATAATTATTATAGGTATAATAATAAATAAACTTACTTTTATATTTAAACTATTTTTAGTATTCATAATCATATCAAATAATATTTTTTTAATTTTACTCTCTTAGCCTAAAATATTTTATTATTTTTTGTAATTCCTTTGACTCCTCTAAAAGTGATTTCAAATTTTCATTTACATTAGTTACAACTTCAGCGTTCTGATTTTCTTCTATTTCATTTCCATTGCTGCTATTATTAATTTTCTCCACAAACTCAGATATATTATTAGACCCTTCAGAAATTTTATTAGCTGTTCCCTTTACAGCAGTAATTAAATTATTTAAATATACTACAGTATCATTAATTTCTCTGCTCATATCACCTATTTCATCATTCATATTTAAATAATTTTCAGAAACACTCCAAGATATATCGCCCTCCTTTATTTTTGTAATATTATCATTTAAGTTATTCATTACAGATAATACTTTTTTATTAATAATAAACGGTACAACAATAAATATCAATATAATTATTACAGCTATAATGATCCACATCATTATTATAATTTCATAATGATTAAAAAAATCTGCCTTACTATCAACAGCTAACTCTATTCCCCAATATAGATCATCAAAAATATGCAAAGGTGTAAAAAGATTATAATACTTACTTGAAGTTTTTTTATTATATGATTCTTTCCAAACAGTATTATTAGAGTATACTGTATTTTCTAAATCACTTCTTTCATATACATCTGATAAATTAGTAATATTTTCTCCTATACTGTATATATCTGTGGTACAGTACATAATATTACCTCTTTCATTAAATAAAGATATAGTAAATCCATTAGTATCTTCATAAAATATTATATTATCTAAAGATACATTCAAAGAAGATACACCAATAATTTTATTATCTCTGGAAAATATTGGTATCGAATATGTATACATAGGTTTATATTTTCCTTGTATTGGATAATAGTTCAAAGTTGTAATATGAGGTTTTTGGCTTGTTATAGTAGTATTTAAATAAGTATATTCTAAATCAGGTTCTTTTAAATTAATTCTAGATATATTATTTTCCATATCTTTAACCAAAGTTATTCCCAATCGGCCATAAATATCTTTATAAAGAGGATTATTCATATACATATTATCATTATCAATGACATTAGTAAAAAATATTAAAGATACAGATGCTGCATTAGTACTCATTTCATATGCAAATCTATTCATCAAATCTTCATATACTTCTCTTTTTCTAACACCATAGTTATATAAATTTTCCACAGAATATTTTATATTATTCAAATAATTTAATTCAACATCAATTATACTTTCTATTTCGTATATCTCTTTTTTAGCCATTTGGGATATTATAAATAATGTCATTTCTTTAGTCATTTTATATGTATATATAGTATTTATAATACCAAATAGTAATATTATTACTATAATAGGCGTTAAAATTAATAAACTTATTTTTACATTTAGACTTACTTTATTATTCATTAATATGTTATTTTCCTCATTACTGTAATTTAAAATACTCTATAACATCTATAAGTTCATTAGCTTCATTAAGCAAAGCCTGAGAAGCTGCAGTAGCCTCTTCTACCAAAGCAGCATTTTTTTGTACAGAAGAATCCATATTTGTAATAGCGGAATCAACCTGTTCTATTCCCTTCTGCTGTTCCTGAGAAGCTACATTAATTTTATCCATTATATTAGAAGCACTATCCATCTTTATAGATATATCTTCAAATATTTCTTTAGATTCTCTTACACTCTCAGAAGCTAAATTTGTTTTCTCATTACTATCAGCTATTAATGCAGTAATACTTTTTACAGATTCTTGAGTATTCTGAGCTAAATTTCTTACCTCACTAGCTACTACAGCAAACCCTCTTCCCTGATCTCCAGCACGTGCTGCCTCTACTGAAGCATTAAGGGCAAGTATATTAGTTTGAAAAGCTATTCCCTCTATAAGTTTAGTAATATCCATTATTTTAGTACTAGCTTCATATACATCATTCATTTTATTTACACTATCTTCTACTATAGCACCAGCCTTGTTCAAAGATTCTTTGGCTTCTGATACCATAGAAGTGCTTTGTGCAACACTTTCCGCAGATTCTTTTATAGCACTAGCCATCTCATTCATAGATGCTGCAGTTTCTTCCAAGCTAGATGCTTGTGACTCAGTTCTTTGGGATAAGTCATTGTTACCCTCCAAAACTTGATTCGCTTCTACAGAAACTCTTTCGGCAGCATTTTTTACTGTCTTTACCACTTTATTTAAATTATTAATTATATTATCTAAACTATTAGCTATATCTCCCCACTCATCATTCATATTAAGGAATTCTTTAGATATTCTAAATGATATATCACCTTTAGAAATTTTCTGCATATCTTTAGATAAAACTACTATTACATTAACAACCTTATTTCTAATTATAATAGGAATCATTATAGATGCTATTATGATAATAATTAAAGATATAATAATCATAACTATACGTATAACATCACTGTCTTTAAAAATATCTTTATTTGAAGCCATTATTTCAAGTATCCAATATTGTCCGTCTGACACTTCTAAAGGAACAAAATAATATGTGGCATCTCCTTTATAATAAGATGTGTAATTTTCAAATGATACTGTACCTCCGCTGGATAATTTCTCAAATACATTATAATCTTTGTAATGAGCATATAAATCATACATATTTTTACCTAAATTTTCTGTTTCTCCTGCATCATAAAGTACATTACCATAATGATCATATAATAATCCTTCTGAATTTTCAAAAGGATGTATATTTTTCATAGTAGGATTTAAAGTTTCTACTCTTATATCAGCAGTTATAACACCTATAGGCTTATTTTGATACATTATAGGTATAGCCCAAGTATACATTTTTACTATATTATTATTGCCAAGATCAAAGTCATATATACCAGATAAATATTCTCTAGCTTTTGATATAGGCTCTTTATAATAATCAGCATCTATATCACTAGCAGATAAAGCCCTCTCTTCTATATTATTTGCAGATGTTCTTGATATATAATAAGTTTGCTGTCCTTTAGTTAAAGGATAAACATTACTATATGCTGCATCATTACCTAATATATTAGGCTCAAAAGCTAGCATAACTCCGACTACAGTTTCAGGAAGAATCCTAAAAAAATTTCTAGCTACAGCTTCATAAGCATTTCTATCTGTAACTCCTGAATTATACATGTTTTCTATTATATATTTTAAACCCGTTATTTGATAAAGATCCTCTTTAACTACAGCAGTTAATTTATTACCTTCTCCTTTAGCTACTTCATCCAATATTTTATATGACAATTTACTGCTTGCATTTTGCACATATATAATATTTACTATATTGGATATTGCTATCATTATTAATAATGGTATTAATATAAATAAACTAATTTTTAACTGAAGACTTACTCTCTTAAACATAAATAAAACCTTTATATAAAATTAATTTTTTAATTTAAAATATCTAAAACTATAATAAAAAGCTATAAAATTATAAGGTTTTTTGAAATGTGCAATTCTATAATTAACCTATAATATATTGATATATTTTAAGTTAATTTTCCATGATAAATATACAACATAAAAAAACCTTAATATTTTTCTGCAAATATTATATATAATTTACATTTATATTGCAATTATAAATAATATTTTATAATCAAAATATTTTTTAAATTAGGATTTCAATTTAAAATATTCTATAGCCTTGATTAAATCTTTAGCCTCACTAAGAAGAGATTCGGAAGCAGAAGTAGCTTCAGATACCAAAGCAGCATTTTTTTGTACAGAAGAGTCCATATTATCAATAGCAGTATTAATTTGATCAATACCTTTTTCCTGCTCTTGCGATGCTGTATTAATCTTGTCCATTATACTAGAAACATTATCCATCTTTTCTAATATTTCATTAAATATAGTTTGTGATTCCTGTACACTGCTTGCTGCTAATTTTATCTTGTTATTACTGTCTGTTATTAAAGAAGTAATATTTTTTACTGATTCCTGAGTATTTTGAGCAAGGTTTCTTACTTCACTAGCCACTACTGCAAATCCTCGTCCCTGATCTCCGGCACGTGCTGCCTCTACTGAAGCATTAAGGGCAAGTATATTAGTTTGAAAAGCTATTCCTTCTATAAGTTTAGTGATATCCATTATTTTAGAACTTGATTCATAAACAGCATCCATTTTATTAACGCTGTCTTCTATTATAACGCCTGCTTTATTCACACATTCTTTTACATCCATTACCATAGATGTACTTTGTGATACTCCTTCAGCTGACTCTTTTATAGCACTGGCCATCTCATTCATAGATGCTGCTGTTTCTTCCAAACTAGATGCCTGTGTTTCTGTTCTTTGAGATAAGTCATTATTTCCTATTAAAACTTCATTCGCTGCATTTGAAACTTGCTCTGCAGAATTTTTTACAGTAGAAACTACATTTCCTAAATTTTGTAAAGTATTTTCTAATCCTCTTGCAATATCTCCCCATTCATCATTCAATTTTAAAAACTCATTTGAAATATGAAAAGATATATCTCCACTTGATATTTTCGTAATGTCTCTTGCTGTATATCCTATTATTCTTGTTACTTTTCTCTTTATTATTAAAGGAACTATTATAGAACTTATTACAACTATTAATGCTGATATTATAAACATTATATTTCTTATAATATTAGAATCTTTTAATATAACATCATTAGGGGCAGTAATTTTCAATCCCCAATATTTTCCTTTTGATATTTCTACAGGAGTAAATGAATATGTATAAAATTTTTTTAATGTTCCGCTAAAATTTTCAAATAATAAATTTTCTCCTCGTATTATTTTATTAAATACATCATGCTCCTTGTAATATGGATATATTTCATCAAGTGTCTTAGATATATAAATTGCCTTATCACTATCATAAGCTATAGTTCCAGCATTATCAAACAATGTGATTGTTGATCCCTCAAATGGATTTATTTTAGATAATGATTCACTAATAGAATTTACATTCACTTCCAAACATATTACGCCTATAACTCTATTTGATGTTTTTATTGGTACAGCCCAGGTATAAAATAAATCCTTATCATTGACAGGTGATTTATATACATCGGATATGTATGTTTCTCCTGTGCTTAAAGTTTTTTTATATGTTTCATTTTGAAAAATTTTCGTATCAAAATATGAAACTTGAATTTTAGAGTTATTATCTCTTGATAAATAATAATTAAAACGTCCATTTGCAGGACCATATTTCTCTGAATTTGTATAATCTGAATCATTGCCTATTGTATTAGGTTCAAATATTATAAGTAAACTATTAACTTTTTGAGGAAGTTCATTAAAAAAACTATACAGAAGTCTTTCATAAAATGGTCTGCTTGAAGTACCATCATTATATAATCCTCTTATAACTCTTTCTAATCCTACAAGAGAATATAAATCTTCTTTCATATATGATAATAATTTAGCAGCTTCTCCCTTTGAGCTTTCCTCTAACACTCTATAGGATAATTTTTTACTAGCTGATTTTACATAAGCGATATTTACCGCATTTGAAATGATAAGCATAATTAATAATGGCATCAATATAGCTAAACTAATTTTTATTTGAAGACTAAATTTCTTAACCATAATCAAACCTGTAAAATTTTTTTTCATAATTATTATACACTTTTTATTTGCAATTTCAATAATAAAAAAAATTATTTATCATTGTTCAAATTTTAAATATATTTTACTATATTAATTTATGATATAATGCATATTTTTCCCAATAGCAATAAAAAAATAATAAAACGAATACAAAAAT